>JAEWHY010000621.1 GCA_023387555.1 Pseudomonadota bacterium | reverse complement strand
ACCTACCTGAATTCGCCGGCCCTGCTCGACGGACGGCTGCGGCTGCGCACGATGCCGCGCCTGCGCTTTGCCGGGCAGATCACCGGCTGCGAGGGCTATGTCGAATCGGCCGCGATCGGTCTCCTGGCCGGGCGATTTGCCGCCGCCGAGCGAACCGGTGGCGAGATCGACACTCCGCCGGCGACGACCGCCCACGGCGCCCTGCTCGGACACATTACTGGCGGACACATCGAGACCATCGATGCCGGTCCCCGCAGTTTCCAGCCGATGAACATCAATTTCGGGCTGTTCCCGCCGCTGTCTGCGGCGCCGACCCGGTCGGCCACCGGCGAGCGGCTGCGCGGGCCAGCCAAGACCATTGCCAAGAAGCAGGCTCTCACCGCCCGCGCACTGTCCGATCTCGACGCCTGGGCCGGCGGCGCAATCACGGCGGCCGCGTGAGCTTCATCCGCGACCTGATCCCCATCACATGCTAGAAGCGCGGCGCGACCAGAATACCTGAGCCGATGACCGATTCCGATACCACCCCGTCCGAACTGGCCGGCCGCTTCAAGAGCCGGGTGGTGCTCAAGCAGGACGTCTTCTCGACCGTCGAACGCGGCATCTTCGCCTCGCCCCAGGGTGAGGTCGAGGCGGTGCTGCGGCGGATCGACCTCGTGCCGTGGTGGAGCTACGGCCTCGCGCGGCATTTCCTCAAGCGCGAAGCAAACGCCCTGGCCATCGCGGGCTCGATGGGGATCGCGCCGCCGCTGCATTATCTTGGCAAGCAGGTGCTGGTCCGCGGCTGGATCGACGGTCTGCCGCTGCATATCGCCAGGCCCGAAGGTGACGCCAATTTCTTCCGCTCGGCTCGCCGCGCGCTGCGCGCGATCCACCGCGAAGGATTGACGCATAACGATCTCGCCAAGGAGCAGAACTGGCTGCGCACCCCGGCCGGCTATGCCTCGCTGACGGATTTCCAGCTGGCGACACGCTTCCAGCGCCGCGGGCGGCTGTTCCGGATGGCGGCGTATGAAGACCTGCGCCACATGCTGAAGCACAAGCGCCGTTATGTGCCCGGCGCCCTGACCGCGACGGAAAAGCGGATCCTGTCGCGCAAGACCTGGCCGACCCGGCTCTGGATGGCGACCGGCAAGAAGGTCTATTACTGGATCACCCGCGGGCTCCTGAATTTCACCGACCGCGAAGGCTCGGGACCGCGTTTCGTCAATGACGCACCGCGCCTGACGGCGCGGCTCAAGGCGTATCAGGGTGTCCGCGACGCCGTGATCGTCGCATTTCCTGACCGCCGCACCGGGACCGGTCTCTATGCCTTCGTCGAGGGCGAGGGCTTATCCGAAAACGATCTGTCGCGGTTTCTCGCCGACGATCCGCAGGCGGTCACCGCACCGGAACGGATGCAGGTGGTCGAGCGCCTGCCGCGCACCGGCAATGGCGACATCCGCACCGACATCCTGCAACTCGTCGCCATGAACCAGATCGACCTGATCGATCCGCTGCTGGGCAACGAATCCGAGAAGGAAGTGGTCGCCAGCATCGTCGCCGGCCGGCAGAACCTGCGTGACCGCTTCGCGTTCTGACCTATATCCACTGCCTGAGATTCTTCGACGCGCGCCAGAGCACCCATTGCTTGCGCCATTGCGGCAGCGACGCGCGATCATCGACGGCGAGCACGATCGGCAGGAAAGCCGGGAGCACGGCATCCGGTAATGCGGGGATCAGCGCCCGCACCGCATCGCGGTGGCGTGCCGCCACGGCCGCGTGATCGAAAGACATGGGGTCCGGGCTCTCGGCGCTTGCCGCCGCAGCGACGCCGGCATGATGGGCCGCGAGCCGCGTTGTCTCCGCAGTTGGACCACCCAGGAGCTGCGCCGCCATCAGAAAGATCGCGCCTGTCGTCTCGGATGCGAAAAGCTCGAACTCGGCTTCCGTGATGTCCTGTGCGGGGTACAGAGCGCGCCTGCGCGCATCCACGAGGTCGAGCGCGACCTCGCGCGTCATGCGGTTCTCACGCAATAGCCGGATCATCGCATCGGCGACCGGATGACCCGCCGCCTCATAATCATCGCTCAGTGCGTCACGCCACCACTGCAGCCGGATCTCACCGGCCAGCGGATCGCGCACGCGCTGCGACACCGCCGCGGTTTCGAGATCGAATGCGTACAGAACATGAAGATCCGGCCGCCGGGCCGCCGGCGCGAACAGCGTCGCAAGGAACCGGTCCTTGTCGGCCTCCCGCACCAGGCTTTCGCAATAATCTGAATCCCCCGTCATGGCCGGACCATACGCGCGGGCGCCGGAATGCACGAAGAAAAAACCGCTCGGTCTGACATCGCGTCAGGCCTTGCGGACGCGACACTGCGCACTGACACGGCGGACGTCACTTGCCTGACGACCGGTTTCCAACGTCGATCTCAACCGTTGCCGTCATGCCCGCGACGAGCACGATGGAGGGAGGCACCTCGTCGATATGGATGCGGACCGGAATGCGTTGCGCCAGGCGGACCCAGGTGAAGATCGGGTTGACGGTGGCGACGCCTTGTTCGTTGGGCTGCGCATTCGCGACGCTGATCGCGCGCGTGATGCCGGTGACATGGCCGCGCAGAACCGGATCGTAGCCCATCAGCTTGATCCGAGCACCATCCCCCACCCGGATCGGAGCAAGGCTCGTCTCCTCGAAATATCCGTCGATCCAGAAGGAACCGGCATCGACCAGCGATATGGTGTTCGCGCCGACATCGACGTAGTCCCCGGCTTGCGCGAGCAGGTTCGTTACATATCCGTCGACGGGCGCGACAATGCGGGTGCGCTTGAGGTTCACCTGCGCCTGTTGAAGACGGGCGCCGGCCTGCGCAAGTCCCGCCTCGGCGCTCATGCGCTGCGCCTTGAGGGATTCGACTTCCACCTGCGCGGCGTTGAGGTCCCTTTGTGCGATCCCCACCGCGTCCTCCTGCTGACGAAGCTCGGAGGCGAATTTCTGAGCCGTCTCGACGGTGCCGGATCCCTCCTTGGCCAGGGCCTCATAACGATCGGCCTGCTGCTTGGCGAAAACCAGTGCGGCCTGACGCTGCTTCAGCTGGTCCTCATTCGAGCTGATCTTTGTTTTCTGAACGTCCAGCTGAGCGTCGATACCCTGCACATTCGCCTGTGCCTGCTGCACGTCGGCCTCGGCGAGACTGACGGCGATCGTGTAATTGATCGGATCGATAGCCATCAGCAGATCGCCCTTGCGGACGAACTGGTTGTCGGCGACCGGCAACTCAGTGATCTGGCCGGCCACCTGCGGCGCGACTTTGACCACATAGGCCCGAACGGCAGCGTCGCGGGTCCAGGGCGTGTCCATGTAGGCATGCCACGCCATCCAGCCGAGCACTCCGGCTACAACGACCGCGGCCGCCGTAATCAGGATCGGAAGTGCGCGCATCCTTACCGGCGCGCGCGCTTCCCCCGCCGAGGCGGCGGACGCATCATGATCGCCAGCCGGCCTGTCGCGCTTTGGCTTCACCTCGGAAACAGGCATCATAGACCTCCCCGGGCGGCGATCAGGATCCAGAGCGACAGCACGATGATGTAGAGCGCGAAGACGAACAGCGCGGGATGCCAGACGTGTTGCAGCGCGCCGGAATAGTCGGCGAGCCGACCGAGTGCGACCGTCACGAGCCAGGCTCCGACCATCATCGGCGCGACCGGCGCGAGATAGACCCCATACAGGGACGTCTCGACGAATCTCATGCGCCCGCTCCGTCGTCGAAGTAAGTCCCGTATTCGCCGAGCGCTTCGCTGATCACCAGCAAATGGCTGCGAGCCCGCAGGACTATGGTGGAATTGGGTTCGGCACGGGCGCCCGAGGAGAGATCGCGATCAATCTCATTCAGCCGCGCGATGGCGATCGCGCTGCGTCCCTGTGCGAAGGCCTCGAACGCAGCGTCCAGTTCGCGCATCACGCCGAGGCTCGGCGCCAGCTCACGAAGACGGATGATGTCGCTGCCGATCGACAGCATCGCCAGCAATCGCGTGCGATGAAGCGGCTCGGCCTGGTCCGGCATGGCGGCGAGACGGCCGAGGATACGACCGTCCCATTGCTCGAGGCCGGGCAACTGCCGCGCCATCGCGAGGCGACGCAGATCACGCAGGCTGAGGGCCAGCAGACGGCGCGCCCGCAGTGCCGGCGACAGTTGTGGCAGCAGACGAAATGCGATGGGCGCGGCGGTGCAACCGACAACGATGGCCAGCGCCGAATTATAAAAGGCCGCCGTATCGTAGCTCATCTGGTTGGTGGGGTCGATCAGCGGCACGAAGTTGAATCCCATCGCCATGAAGAAGCCTCGCAATGCGGGCTGCTGCTGGAAATGCACCATGGCAAAGCCCGCCGGGATGAGGACGAGACCGAGGGCGAGGCAAAACGCCGGGAACGTCTGCAGAACCGGCAGCAGCCCAAATTTCACGGCTGCGGCGAGCGGAACGGCCGTCGCGGTGCCGAGCGCGAACATGATCGCGCCGCCGTAGGCGAGATCGCCTCTCGGCGCCAACATGAGAACCACGATCGAGGCGAACACCAGCGCCCACGCCCCGTCCGGCCAGGCTGTGACGATCCAGAACAGGGCGAGCGCGGCGAAGACAATGACGGCGCGGACTGCATTGACGAAGGCTGGCAGCCAGTCGGCGACGCCAAACGTGAAGCCGCGCCCGCCGAGAGACGGACGTGGCTCGGCATCGACGAGAATAGCCACCCCGTCGAGCACACGCAGGATGCCCCTTAACGCGCTCGCCGTCTCGTCAACCAGCAGCCGCTGCGACGGCGTGTCGGTTGGCAGCGCACCGATCCTGAGGACCGCCTCCGTGCACGTGCGGTGGAGCGCCAAGGGATCGGACATCCGGTTCACCAGAGCGCCCGGATCGCTGGCCGACTGCAATTGCGGCGGAAGGATCCGATAGATCGCCTCGGCCGCCTGCTGCCGATGTGCGTCCTCCGGCGAACGGCGCAAATGGGTTGCCACGCCCCGCCAGCCTGACAGCGCCGCGAACAAGCCCTGGGTCGCGACATGCAGCTGGCTGCCTTCGCCGAAGGTCTGGTCGATCTCTGACAGGAACCCGATCGTTCGCCGGATCAACGCGCGCCGCTCCGGTCGCGTGTCCGGCATCTGCGGTCCAGCGAGTGCCAGCATGCGGGCAAATCCGGCCATGGCATCGGACGCGAGGCTGGACATTGCGCTGGCGAGCCGCCGCCGGTCGCCGCCGAGATCGGTCACGGTGAGGACGAGGCCCGCACATCCGATCCCGATGCAGATCTCGCTGGCACGCTTGACCGCGAGCATGAAGACATCCGGACCGGCCCCGCCACTTGTTCCGAAACTGTCGACGGCGACGATAACTGCTGTGAACCCGGCGAGTGCGGCTGCGTAGGAGCCGAAGTTGCGCAGCACCGTCGCAGCGAAGGCGCAGACGCCACACCACAAGGCGAGGAAGCCAAGATAGACCACCCTGTCCTGCGGGAAGACTCCGGTGAGCACAACCGCGAAGGTGGCGCCCATCACGGTGCCGATCACCCGGGCCGAAGCCTTGTTCAGCGACGCTCCGAGATGGGGCTGGCAAACGACCGCAGCGGAAATCCCGGCCCACATGGGCTTGTCGAGTTCGAGCCAGAACGCGACGAACAGCGTGACACAGACCGAAAGCCAGAATCGAATGCCAAACAGCAGAGACGGCGCCAACGCGGAGAGCGTGTCCGGCAGCGCCTCCCCGAGGGTCCGAACGCGAACACGCGCTTCTGCAAATCCGATCGCTGCCATGCGGAGCATTCCGTTGGCGGTGTGGCATGCGAAGCGCAGCCCCCTCCCCGAGCCGGGGCAAAAAGCAGACGCTGGGGCTCGGCTGGGTACGGCTCGATTTCAGGAACACCGCGTCTGCGGAAAACGCCGCGAACTTGGGGGAGTTCCGGCTGGGAAGCGTGACGCGCGCCAAGCGGCTCAGTCGACTGCGATCAGCGCAGCCGCCACGCGGCGTCCTTCTTCAAGCAGGATGTTGTAGGTCGCCGCAGCCTGACTGGTGCGGCTGGTCTCGGCCGAGATGCGATGCGCCGCGAACAACTGCATCAGTTCCACCGGCAACGGCCAGCGAGTCGTCCCGGTTCCGATCAGAAAAATGCCGATGCGCTCCGCCTCGGCGATTACAGGCGCCAGCGTTTGCGCCGTGATCCCGGACGGGTCGCTGACCGGCCACGACCAGATGCCGTTTGGCAGCAGCAGCAGCGAACCCCGGTGCGACATCCCGGCGAAACGGAAACCGCCGCGGCCAACCGACTCGATGGGCGCCGGCCGCGGAAAATGCGCTGGCTTGGCCGGATCGACCAAGTCAGCGCCTGGCTGCGGCGGGCGCGCCGGACTTGCCGGTTCCCGCTGCCGCCCCGGCCGCTGGCGCTGCGACTTCGGCCACGAATTCCTTCGGCGCAGGTTCATCGGCTTCCTGCCGCCCATAGCCCACGCCGAGATAGATGAGGATCGGCGCCGCGATGAAGATCGAGGTGTAGGTGCCGACCAGCACCACGCCGAACAGCATGGTCGCGGTGAAAGTGTGGATCGCGTGTCCGCCGAAGAAGAACAGCGCGAGCAGCGCGAGCGTCACGGTGACGTGGGTGATGACCGATCGCGACAGCGTCGAATTGACCGAGATGTTCAGCAGGTCGGCAATCGACATCCGCTTGTAGCGGCGCAGCATCTCGCGGATGCGGTCGTAGATCACCACGGTGTCGTTCAGCGAATAGCCGAGAATCGTCATCAGCGCCGCGATGCCGTTCAGATCGAAGTCGATCTGCATCAGCGACAGGAAGCCGATGGTCAGCACAAGATCGTGCACGTTCGCGATCATCGCGCCCAGCGCGAACTGCCATTCGAACCTGAACCAGAGATAGACAAAGATGCCACAGATCGCGACCAACAGGCCGAAAATGCCGTAGGCGAGCAGTTCGGTCGAGACCCGCGGCCCCACGACCTCGATGCGGCGGACTTCGATATTGTCGCCAAGCGCCACGCGGACTTTCTGCGCGGCCTGCTGCTGGGCCAGTTCGCCGCCGGGCTGCTGCTGAATGCGAATCAGGACGTCGGTCGGCGCTCCGAACTGCTGGAGTTGCGCCTCGCCGAGGTTGAGCGATCCCACCGTCGCTCGCATCTTGGCGAGGTCGGCCGGGCCGGACTTGCTCTGCACCTCCATCAGGGTGCCGCCGACGAAGTCGACGCCAAGGTTGAGGCCGTTGAAGAAGAACAGCAGCATCGCGATGATCGACAGCACGGCCGATATCGGGAAGCTGATGCGCCGGAAGCGCATGAAGTCGAATTTGGTGTTGTCCGGGACGAGACGAAGAAGGGGGATGCGCACGGGCGTTCTCGAATCTCAAATCGGGACCGTACGAGGGCGCCACCAGCGCACCCACAGGGCCACCATCAAACGCGTCAACGTGAACGCGGTGAAAACGGTCGTCACGATGCCGATCCCGAGCGTCACCGCGAAACCGCGCACCGGTCCGGTACCGATGTAGAACAGCACGGCGGCGGCGATGAAGGTCGTGATGTTGGAATCGAGGATGGTCGCGAGCGCGCGAGTAAAGCCGGCATCCAGCGCATTGAGCGCCGTACGCCCCGCCCTCACCTCTTCGCGGATGCGCTCGTAGATCAGCACGTTGGAGTCCACCGCGATGCCGACGGTCAGCACGATGCCGGCGATGCCGGGCAGCGTCAGCGTGGCATTCAGGAGCGACAGGATGCCGAAGATCATCGCGACGTTGATCGCCACCGCGATGTTGGCGAACAGCCCGAACAGCCCGTAGGTCGCGAACATGAAGATGATCACGGCCAGCGATCCGATCCAGGCGGCGCGCACGCCGTTGTCGATCGAGTCCTGACCGAGGCCGGGACCGACGGTCCGCTCCTCGATGATCGTCAGAGGCGCAGGCAGGGCGCCGGCCCGAAGCAGGATCGCGAGATCGTTGGCCGATTGCACGGTGAAGTTGCCGGAAATCTGCCCCGACCCACCGATGATCGGCTCACGGATGACCGGCGCCGAAATCACCTCGTTGTCGAGCACGATCGCGAACGGCCGGCCGACATTGGCCTGGGTCGCCTCGGCGAAGCGGCGGGCGCCGTTGTTGTTGAAGCGGAAGTTGACAATCGGCTCGCTGGTGCGCTGGTCGAAGCCGGGCTGCGCATCGACGAGGTCCTCGCCGGACACGACGACACGCTTCTCGATCACGTAAGGCTGGCTGTTCTCGGACTTGCTGCCGCGCAGCAGTTCCGAATCCCCCGTCAACCTGCCGGTCTCCGCCTGTTCCGGCGTGGTGGTCATATCGACCATCCGGAAGGTCAGCTTCGCCGTCTTGCCCAGCAGCTCTTTCAGGCGCTGCGGATCCTGCAGTCCCGGAACCTGGACCAGCACGCGGTCGACGCCCTGACGCTGGATCGACGGCTCGACGGTGCCGAGTTCGTTGACGCGCCGCTCGATGATCTGGATCGACTGATCGACCGACTGCCGGATGCGCTCGACCAGCGCCGGCTCGGTGACAGTCAGACGGAACAGGCCGCCGCCGACGTTGGTCACGTCGACGCTGCGCTGGCCGGTGGCCTGCAGCAGGCCGCCGAGCGGCTGCGACAATTCCTGGAACTTCTGCATCGCCAGAGCCGGATCGACTCCCTCGCGAATCCGGAATTCGACGCTGTTGCCGCGGACGGTCACTGCGGCGGGGCTGCCCAGCCTGTTCTCGCGAACAACCCGCCGCACGTCATCGCGCAGCGCTTCGACCTTTTCTTTCCGGACCGCCGCCGAATCCACCTCGAGCAGGATGTGGGAGCCGCCCTGCAGGTCGAGGCCGAGCACGATGTGGCGCTGGGCCCACTTCGGCCACGACTCGACCACGTCCTTCGGGAAGAAATTGGGTATTGCGAAGCTGCAAATCAGCAGCGTGATCGCAATGACCGCCGTTGTCTTCCAGCGCGAAATGTAGAGCATCGGCTATAGGTCCGTCTTGGCGCCCGTTCTTGGCGTCCGTTATGGCGATATCGTCAGGCGCGCCCCGCTACGCCGGTAATGCCGTTACCCTTCGTCCTTCACCGGCTCGCCCTTGGCGCGCACGTCGCTGATCATTTGCCGCACCTGCCGGATGCGCACGCCATCGGCCAGTTCGATCTCGAGCTGCTCGTCGTCGATGACCTTGGTCACCTTGCCGATCAACCCGCCGGAGGTCACGACTGTGTCGCCGCGGCGGACATTTTTCACCATCTCCTGGTGCTGCTTCACGCGCTTCTGCTGCGGCCGCAGGATCAGGAAATACATGATGACGAAGATCAGAACGAAAGGCAGCAGCGAAACCAACATCGAATTGGCGTCACCACCGGCGGCCTGCGCATAGGCGGGTGTAATCAGCATCGAACGGCCTCTTTTGAGCGTGTCGTTCGGCGCGAATATCGCGCCCAAAACGGCGCGGACTATAGCGGCCGCCCGCTCAATTGCAATGTCGCGGCTGGTTTTCGCCAAGATGCCGCAACGACCCTGCAACCGGCTGGCCTTGCAGGCATATTTGGGTGCAGCTATGGGGTGCAGCACGCCATTGCAAGAGGACGCGCCGCCGCATGGGCAAAGCCAAAAAAGCCAAGAAAGCCGCACCACGCAAACCTGCCCGTGCCGCCGCACAGACGAGGCGCCCGGTGGCGAAGGCCGCCCCCGATACCCTCGACCGCATCGCCGCCGCCCTCGAGCGGCTGTCGCCTGCACGGACCGCCAAGCCGGATTTCGACGCCGCCGATGCCTTCATCTGGCACGCCGACGGCAACCTCGCGCCGGTCAAGCGGGTGAATCGGGTGGACCTCGGCCTGCTCCGCGGCATCGACCGCATGCGCGACACCCTGATCGAGAACACCGAGCGTTTTGCCGAAGGCCTGCCAGCCAACAATGCCCTGCTCTGGGGCGCCCGCGGCATGGGCAAGTCCTCGCTCGTCAAGGCCGCTCACGCCAGCGTCAACCTGTCGGCGCGAAAGCCGGGCCAGCTGAAGCTGATCGAAATCCACCGCGAGGACATCGAGAGCCTTCCGGTCCTGATGGGCCTCTTACGGGACGCGCCCTACCGCTTCATCGTGTTCTGCGACGACCTCTCCTTCGACGGCGACGACACCTCCTACAAGTCGCTGAAGGCGGTGCTCGAAGGCGGCATCGAGGGCCGGCCGGAGAACGTGATTCTCTACGCCACCTCGAACCGCCGCCATCTGATGTCGCGCGACATGATGGAGAACGAGCGCTCGACCGCGATCAATCCAGGCGAAGCGGTCGAGGAAAAGGTGTCGCTGTCGGACCGGTTCGGTCTCTGGCTCGGCTTCCACAAATGCAACCAGGACGAGTTCCTCGCCATGGTCGACGGCTATGTCCGCCATTTCAAGATCCCGGCGGAGCCCGACGAATTGCGGCGCGAGGCGCTGGAATGGTCGACCACGCGCGGGTCGCGATCGGGCCGCGTGGCCTGGCAATTCATCCAGGATTTTGCCGGGCGCAAGGGCGTGCGGCTGTCGTAGCCGTTTCCCGCAACCGTCGTGGCCGGGCTTGACCGGCAACCCATAAAAAAACCCGCGGGTCGCGCCCGCGGGTAATCGAAAACATTCGGCCGTTAAGAGGCGCCGGGCCGTTAAGAGGCGCCGGTGAGGAACTGCATCGGATCGACCGGTGTCGCGCCCTTGCGAATCTCGAAATGCAGTTGCGGTGACGACACGTTGCCGGTCTGGCCGGACTTCGCGATCGTCTGCCCGCGCTTGACCGTCTCGCCGCGCTTCACCAGCAATTCGCTGGCATGGGCATAGGCCGTGACATGGCCATTGGCGTGACGCACCAGCACCAGGTTGCCATAGCCCTTCAGCTCGTTGCCGGAATAGGCGACGACGCCATCCTCGGCCGCCTTGATCGGGGTGCCTTCCGGCACCGCGATGTTGATGCCGTCATTCTGCTGGCCGGTCGGCTTGGGGCCGAAGCCGGCGATCACGCGCCCCCGCACCGGCCAGCGGAAGCCCGCCGAGCTGGAAGCGGCCTGCTCCTCACGATCCTCCTTGGCCTGCTGGATCGGCGCCGGCGTCTCCTTGGCGGGCGTGATGACCCGAGCGGACGGCATCGGCTCGGCATGCGCCTCCGCGACGCGCTGGGCCGGCGGCGTCGCGACCGGTTGCTGACGCTGGGCAACGGGAGCCGGTGCCGGTGCCGGCGTCACGGCCGGGCGCGGCGCCTGCGCAGTGCGTGTGGTCCCGGGGATGCTGAGCTGCTCGCCCAACCGCACCTTGTGATGCGGCGGCAAGCGGTTGGCCTGCGCGATCGCGAGGGGGCTCACATTGTAGCGCCGCCCGATGCTGAACATGGTCTCGCCGGGCGCGACCGTATGGACCAGGTTCTGTCCCTGGCTCTTGGCGGCCATCGGACGCGCCGGTGGCGGCGCCTGGCGCACGCTGCCGGTGGTGAGCGGAGCCGGCTGCGGCTGGCGTGCGACCGACTGCGCCGGAGCCGCCGGAGCCGCCGGAGCGCCGCCGGAATAATTGTATTTCGGGATGACCAGCCGCTGCCCCGGATAGATCGGCGTCGTCGTGGTCATGCCGTTGGCTTCGGCGATGGCGATCGGCGGCACGCCGTAGCGGCGCGAGATGGTCTGGATCGTCTCGCCCTGCGCAACGGTGACCGGCGTCCCGCCGTTCCAGTCCCAGCTGTTGCGGGATGGAGGCGGTGGCGGAGGCGGCGCGACCGAACCCGTTACCTCGGGCTGCGCCCGATACGGGCTGCCGCCGCCGGACACGCCGTGCTGCTGATAGGACTGCTGATATTGCGGCGCCGGCGGCTGATAGTAAGGCTGCGCCGGCGGCAGCGGCTGGCTGTGGACCTGGCCATGGGCCTGACCATAGCCGTGCTGCGCCGGCGGCGGCGCACCGGCCGAACTGGGCTGGGAGGAAAACGGATTGGAGAACGGCTGGTCGATGCGGTTGACGTCGCTTGAGCAGGCGGCGGTCGCAAGTGCGAGCGCGGCACAGATACCCAGACGCGAGGCGGCAGGCGAGCGGTCGGGCTCAGCAGAACGCATCTTACAAACTCACTCACGCTACAAGACAGTGAGCTGAGTTAAACACCCGCTGAGTAAATAAGGTTTTAAGCGATGGCTTCGCGTAAACCTTAACCTCATCCTGCACACAGGAAGCAGCGACAGCGTTTACGATTGCTTGCTGTTGAAACGGCTGGCCTGAACGCGCCTCAGACGCACGTCGCGATCTTCTATAGCTCCTGCGCCTGCCCCGGCACCAGCGGCACGAAGCGCACAGCAATCAGATCCTCGCGCTTGATCCCGTCCGGCGTGCTGCGCAGCCGCACGATCTGCTGCGGTCCGTCGCGCGGCCCGAGCGGGAGCACCATGATGCCGTCATCGGCAAGCTGGCTGACCAGTGTCTCGGGGATGGTTTCCGCTGCCGCGGTGACAATGATGCGATCGAATGGCGCAATGTTCGGCGCGCCCTCGAACCCGTCGCCGAGGATCACGTCGATGTTGGTATAGCCGATCCGGTCGAAGGTCTTGCGCGCCTTCTCGGCCAGCGTGCGGTAACGCTCGACCGAGACGACATGCGCCGCGATGCGCGACAGCACCGCCGCCTGATAGCCGGAGCCGGTGCCGATCTCGAGCACGCGGTGATGCGATGCCAGTTCCAGCAATTCGGTCATATAGGCGACCACATAGGGCTGGCTGATGGTCTGCCCGCACTCGATCGGCAGCGCGTGATCCTGATAGGCGTACTCCCGCGTATCCTCGGCGACGAACATCTCGCGCGGCACCTCGTCCATCGCGCGCAGCACCGCATTGTCGGTGATCCCGCGTCGCCGCAGCGACAGCAGAAACTCCATGCGGTCCATGTTCTTGCTCTTCGACGGCCACATAGCGGGCTTCGTGATCCTCGCAGTTCAACCCGTCATCCTGAGGTGCGAGCGCAGCGAACCTCGAAGGATGAACGGCCAGCGATCGGGCCGTCGCCCTTCGAGGGCCGACTTCAGCCGGCCACCTCAGGGTGACGGACACGAGCGTCGTCCGTCTCCCCCATCATGCTCTAATCGAACCGTTCCGCAAGCTGGGTCATGAAATCGTGGTCGGTCTGGTCGAGCCGCAGCGGCGTCACCGAGATGCGGTTCTGCGCCAGCGCGGACAGATCGGTGCCGTCTACCGGGGTCGGCTTGCCTTTCCGCGAAAACGCGATCCAGTAATACGGGTTCGACCGGCCGTCGAAGCGCGGCTCGATCCGCAGCAACTCCTGGTCGCGCCGGCCCTGCGCCGTCACCGACAGCCCCTGCACGGCATCGGCATGGCAATCGGGGAAATTCACGTTGACCAGCGAGCCTTTCGGAATGCCGGTGGCCAGGACCTGCCGGATCACGTCGGGCCCGAACTTGCGGCCCGTGTCCCACGGCGGGTTGTCGCGGTTGCCGGGCCCATAGGCCTGCGACAGCGCGATCGCGGGGATGTTGAGCACCGTGCCCTCCATCGCGCCGGCGACCGTGCCGGAATAGCCGACGTCCTCGGCCACATTCTGCCCGCGATTGACGCCGGACAGCACGAGGTCCGGACGGTGATCGGCCATGATGTGGCGCACCGCCATGATCACGCAATCGGTCGGCGTGCCCTTGACCGCAAAATGCCGCGGACCGACCTCGCGCAGCCGCAGCGGATCGTTCAGCGACAGCGAATGCGAGACGCCGGAGTTGTCGGTCTCGGGCGCCACCACCCACACGTCGTCGGACAGCGCGCGCGCGATGTCCTCGCAGACCCTGAGCCCCTCGGCGTGGATGCCGTCATCGTTGGTGACGAGGATTCTCATCGCTACTCGACCTCGTGTCCCGGGCGCGGCGCGGCATGCAATGGCGCGCCGCAGAACCGGGTCCCATCACTGTGAGTACGGAATAATGGGTCCCGGATCAGCGGCGCACCACTTCGTGCTGCGCAGCACCCGGGACACGAGACCATCATTCTCATGTCTTCTTCTCGATCACCTTGCTGCCGCCCATATACGGCTGCAAGGCGTCCGGCACCAATATCGAGCCGTCGGCCTGCTGATAGGTTTCCATGACCGCGATCAGCGCGCGGCCGACTGCGACGCCGGAGCCGTTGAGCGTCGCAACAAAGCCCTTCGACTTGCCGTCCGCGCCCTTGTAGCGCGCATTCATGCGGCGCGCCTGGAAGTCGCCGCAGACCGAACAGCTCGATATTTCGCGGTACATGTTCTGCCCCGGCAGCCAGACCTCGATGTCGTAGGTCTTCTGCGAGGCAAAGCCCATGTCGCCGGTGCAGAGCGTGACCACGCGATAATGCAGCCCGAGGCGCCGCAGCACTTCTTCGGCCGACGCGGTCATGCGCTCGTGCTCGTCCATCGCCTGTTCGGGCGTCGTGATCGATACAAGCTCGACCTTGGTGAACTGATGCTGGCGGATCATGCCGCGGGTGTCGCGTCCCGCCGCTCCTGCTTCGGCGCGGAAGCACGGCGTGCAGGCGGTCAGCCGCAGCGGCAGCTTGGCCTCGTCGGTGATGTCCTCGCGCACGAGGTTGGTCAGCGGCACTTCGGCGGTCGGGATGAGCCAGTATGCATCCCGGTTGTCGAGCGCAGCCTGGATGCCTTCGAGTGCGGCCTGGATCGCAGGGAGCGATGCATCGGGGCTCAACGCATCCGCGGTATCGGACCGCCAGGCGTCGACATCGATCATCTTGGAGGTGTGGAACTGATCCTCTTTGAACTTCGGAAGCTGCGCGGTGCCGAACATCGCCTCGTCGCGCACGAGGATCGGCGGATTGACCTCGGTGTAGCCATGCTCCTGCGTGTGCAGATCGAGCATGAACTGGCCGAGCGCGCGTTCGAGCCGCGCAAGACCTCCGGTCAGCACCACGAAGCGCGCGCCGGAGAGTTTTGCCGCCAGTTCGAAGTCCATCATGCCGAGCGCTTCGCCAAGCTCGAAATGCTGCTTCGGCGTGAAATCGTAGTCGCGCTTCGCACCGTACCTGTGATGCTCGACATTGCCGTGCTCGTCGACGCCGTCCGGCACCTCGTCGAGCGGCAGGTTCGGCAGTTCGGCGAGCGCCTTCTGCAATTCGTCGTCGTTGGCCTTGGCCTGCGCATCGAGCCTCGGCAGCGTGTCCTTCAGCGTCGCGACCTCCGCCATCAGGGCAGCCGCTCTCGCCTCGTCCTTTGCCTTCTTGGCCTCGCCGATTTCCTTCGACGCGGCGTTCCTGCGCGCCTGCGCGGTCTCGGCTGCGGTGATGGCGGCGCGGCGCGCTTCATCCAGCGCGATCAGGCGCGCGGCGGTGCCCTCGAACTCGGGCTTTCGGCGCATCAGCCGCCGGTCGAATTCGGCCGGGTTATCGCGGATCCATCGGATGTCGTGCATGGCGGCTTATGATCCCGTTCGAAGACTCTGCCTCGTCATCGTCCGCGAAGTCAGACGGTCCAGTACCCTGCCGATCGCGGCGGTACTGGATACCCCTGCTGTCGCCGGGCAGACGAGAGTCGAGTCAAGCGCCGCCTGTTTAGTCTCTGACGGCCGGTTAGCCAACGCTCCGCAGGCCCTGTTGTTTGGAAGGCGGGGGGCCGCCCGTCGCGCTTTCCTCTCCTGCCGCAGCAGGGATGGAGCGCCGCTGCTCCCGGGTTTACCCGGGAGCAGCCTTGAATCGTGCGCAAGTCGGGTAAACCCGACTTGCGATGGCGCCAGGGTGCCAGCGCAGCACCCTTTGGCGGCCGGTTGACGCACGGCCGCCGCGCACTCACGGCCCGTTCCGGTTACCCGGAGGGGCCGCTTTCGGAGTGCGCGGGCCCACTATCGCGGGGCCCAGCGCCTCCCGGCGCTCCACCGGCCTGCCGCTGTTTCATGACACCGCAGCAGGCCTGGATCGGAGGAAGATACCGCGGTTGTTGGCGAGGGGGATAAGTTCATCCCGTCACCCTGAGGCGCTCGCGCGCAGTGCGAGCCTCGAAGGGCGACGGCCCGTCCAGTGGCCGTGCATCCTTCGAGGGCCGCCGCCGCAAGTTTACGCTGACTGCGTAAACTTGCCAGCGATGCGGCCACCTCAGGATGACGGGATCGAGAGCTGTGTGCGGCGGTCCTACCCGCCCGCGCCTTCCGCCGGCGTGGCGTCCGATGCATCCGCGGTCGCCGGCGCCTTCTTCTCAACCAGCCGCGCCGACCAGATCGCGCCCTCGTAGAGCAGCATCAGCGGGATCGCGAGCGAGAGCTGGCTGATCACGTCGGGCGGGGTCAGCACCGCTGCCAGCACGAAGGCGCCGACGATGAAATAGCGGCGCTTCTGGCGCAACTGCTCCGAAGTGACGACGCCGATGCGCGCCAGCAGCGTCAGGATCACCGGAAGCTGGAACGCGGCGCCGAAGGCGAACACCAGCGCCATCATCAGCGACAGATATTCGCCAACCTTGGGCAACAGCGCGATCTCGGCATGGCCGTCGACGCCGGCCTGCTGCATGCCGAGCGAGAAGCGCACGAGCAGCGGCATCACCACGAAATAGACCACCAGCGAGCCGAGCGCGAAGAAGATCGGCGTCGCGATCAGATAAGGCACGAAAGCCTGCCGCTCGTTGCGATACAGCCCCGGCGCGACGAACATGTAGATCTGCCCGGCGATCACCGGAAACGCGAGGAAGGCCGCGCCGAACATGGCGAGCTTGAGCTGCGTCAGGAAGTATTCGAGCAGCGCGGTGTAGATGAATTTCGAATTCTCGATGCCGGCCACCCAGACGAACGGCCAGACGAGGATGTTGTAGATCTGCTTGGCGAAGGCGAAGCACAGGATGAACGCCAGCGCGAACGCGATCAGCGCCTTGATGAGGCGCGAGCGCAGCTCGATCAGATGGTCCAGCAAGGGCGCCTTGCTGGCCTCGATCTCGTCTTCTTCTTCGGGCTTGCGGTTGCTCATGCGCCGCCCTGTTTGGCGTTGTCCGGCGTGATGTCAACCGGCGCCGCGGTCGCGGCCGGTTCGGGCACGGGCGGCGGAGCGTCGGATATCACTGTTTCACTCGCGGGCGCGCCGGCCGACGGCGCGATGGCTGCGGGTTCGGCAACCGGCGAAGGTGCGGCTGGCGTCTCCGAAGGCGCCGTCACGCTGACGGGCTCGGGCGTGGTTTCGGGCTTTGTCTCGGCTTTCGGCTCGCTGCCGAACACCGCCTCGACCTCTTTCTGGGCGGTCTCGAGCGGATTGGTGAAAGCGGAGGTCGCCTTGGCGCTGGCCTCGTCGAACTGGCGCTTCAGATCGGCGACCTCGGCCTCGCGCATGGCCTCGCGGAACTGGTCCTGGAAGTCCGACGCCATGCGCCGGACCTTGCCCATCCAGTGCCCCACCGCGCGCAACACGCCGGGCAATTCCTTCGGG
>JAEWHY010000506.1 GCA_023387555.1 Pseudomonadota bacterium | reverse complement strand
ATCGCGATCAGTGCGACCACACCGATCACCAGAAGCTCGCTCCAGCCAATGTCGAACATGAACCCTTAACTCCAAGGGGCGCCCAGCCTTTCGGATGGCGCCCCTCACACCGCGAACGTCAGCGGCGCCGCCGCTCAGGCACCCTCGAATTTCTTCTGGGTCTCGGCCTGGGGCTTTGCGTCGGCGTTGATGGTCTTCATCGGTTCGCCGGGCTTGGTTTCGGTCTTGACGGTGTCGTCTTCCGCCATGCCTTTCTTGAAGGCCTTGATGCCCTGGGCCATGTCGCCCATCAGCTCGGAGATCTTGCCGCGCCCGAACAGGAGCAGCACCACGACCAAGACGACGATCCAGTGCCAGATGCTGAGTGAACCCATTGCGCGAAACCTCCGCGTACCCTTTACAAAGGCGCGTCACCCTCCATCGGGGCCGCGCCGGGACATTGACAGGAAACTAGGCTTCGGACGCGGCAAAAACAAGGACTTCGGCCGGATCGCATTCCACACGCAGGCTATTGTTAATCGGCGGGATGGCATCGCGCAGCAGACGGCCCGTGAGCGGCTGATCCAGCCCCTCGACCATCACGTCCACCAGATCGACATGGCCAAGGAACTGCCGCCGTAGGATCCGCGCCTGCGCCCCCGCCCCGCCTTCGCGCAACCGCAAGGCCTGCGGACGGATCGCAACGAGGGCTGCGGCGCCCTCGGCGAGCCCGGGTGCGGCAAAGCGCCCAACCGGCGTTTCGGCATGACCTCCGCGGACGATTCCCGAGATCTCGTTCAGGTCGCAGAAGAAGCGCGCGACAAAAAGGCTCTGGGGCCTTGTGTAGATATGCTCCGGCGTTCCGCTCTGGACCAGCGAGCCGCGGTTCATCAGGGCGATGCGATCGCCCATCCGCAACGCCTCTTCCGGGTCGTGCGTGACAATCACGCAGGTGATGCGGGCTTCGCGCAGCACGTTCAGGGTGTCGTCGCGCACCTCGTCGCGCAGGCGCCGGTCGAGGCCGGAAAACGGCTCGTCCATCAGCAGCACGCTCGGGCGCGGCGCCACCGCGCGCGCCAGTGCGACGCGCTGCTGCTCGCCGCCCGACAGCATGTGTGGATAGGCCTGCGCCTGGGCCGCGAGCCCGACCCGGTCGAGCGCCCGCATCGCTTCGCGCTCGGCTTCCGCCCGCGGCAGCGATTTGAGCCCGAACATCACGTTGGCGAGATTGGTCAGATGCGGGAATAGCGCGAAGTCCTGGAACATCAGGCCGACGCCGCGCCGTTCCGGCGGCAGGAAGCCCGGTCCGTCCGAGACCGCCCGGTCGTTGATCAGGACCCGGCCTTCGATCGGCTGCTCGACCCCCGCGGCCAGCCGCAGCAGCGTGGTCTTGCCACAGCCGGAGCGTCCGAGCAGACACATGGTCTCGCCCGGCTCGACCACCAGCGAGACGTCGCGCACCGCGGTGACGTCGCCGTAGCGATGGGTGATGTGGTCAAACGACAGCCTCGCAGCAATCGAGGCGGGCGTGCGGCCGGCCTCGATGCGAACAAGTCCGGCGCCGGTACGCGCAGTCATCTACTCCTCGGGCCGCTCCTCCGGCGCCTCTGCGGCGACATCCGCCTGCGGCTCGGCCGGCTCTTCATCGATCTCCACGACGTCCGCCTGCAGGTCGAGCGACTCGTCCTCGAACTCTGCGGCTTCCGCCACCTGCTCGGCCGCCTCGTCATCGATCTCCGCAGTTTCCGTCTGCCGCTCCGCCGACTCGTCCTCGGTGCTTTCTGTCTCGTCGGATTCCACGCGCGGGGCAAGGCCAAGGTCGAGATCGCCCGGCTCCAGCGGGTCCTCATCTTCGCGCAGGGTCGGATCGTCGTTCGGAACCGGCACCGAGAAGTTCGGCGGCATATGGCCTTCCAGCATGCCGGAGCCCTTCAGTTCCTCGAGGCCCGGCAGGTCGCTCAATTGCTCAAGGCCGAAATGCGTGATGAAGGCTTCGGTGGTGCCATAGGTGATCGGCCGGCCGGGCACCTTGCGCCGTCCGCGCGGCCTGATCCAGGCGGTCTCGAGCAGCACGTCGATCGTGCCCTTCGAGATGGTGACGCCGCGGATGTCCTCGATTTCGGCGCGGGTCACCGGCTGGTGATAGGCGATCACCGCCAGCGTCTCGATCGCTGCGCGCGACAGCTTGCGCGGCTGGACCGCCTCGCGCGTCAGCAGCCAGGCCAGATCGTTGGCGGTCCGGAACATCCACTTGCCGTTGACCTTCACGAGGTTGACGCCGCGCGGGGCATATTCGTCGCGCAGCATCGCCAGCGTCTGCCCGAGTTCGACGCCTTCCGGCAGCCGTTCGGCCAGGGTCTTTTCGTCAAGCGGCTCCTTGGAGGCGAACAGCAATGCTTCCAGGATGCGCAATTCATCCGGCCTCGCCTGCGGCGCGCGGATGGCCTCCGGTGCCTCGTCGTCGTCCGTCAGTTTGCGGGCCAAGCCTTGCATCCTTCCCTACTCCCCTCTCCGACCGGCAAGAGTTGCGATCGAACAGCGTCAATTCCGAATTTCGGCCGCAGCGCTAATGCGCCCCGGCACCGGAGCTTTCCGGCGCCTTGCCGGGGTGCTTGCGAATATAGAGCGGCGCAAAGGCGGCGTGCTGCTGCAGCTCGATGACGCCTTCGCGGACGAGTTCCAGCGTGGACGCGAAGCTCGATGCGGTCACCGTCGCAATCATCGCCGGCTCGACCAGATACGAGATCAGGAACTGATCGAGCCGGTTCCAGTCGTCGGTAATGCCGATCAGCCGTTCGATCTCCTGCCGCGCCTCGGCGAGCGTCCAGACCTGCCGCTTCTTGAACCGGACCTGGCTCAGCGCCCGCTTCTGCCGCTGCACCGCATAGGCCGAAAGGAGATCGTAGAGACTCGCGTTCCATTGCGCGTGCTTGACGTTCTTGATCGGCTCCGGCGCGCCGCGGCTGAAGGTGTCGCGATCGAGCTGCGGCAGTTCCATCAGCTTCTGCGCCACCGCCCGGAACGCCTCGAGCCGCTTGAGGCGGAACGCCAGCGCCATCGCCATATCCTCGGCGCTCTGGCCCTCCTCCTGCTTCTCATCCTCCGGCAGCAGCAGGCGCGACTTCAGGTAGGCGAGCCACGCCGCCATCACCAGATAGTCGGCCGCGACTTCGAGGCGCAGCTTGCGCGCCTGTTCGATGAAGGTGAGATACTGGTCGGCCAGCGCGAGGATCGAAATCTTCGCCAGATCGACTTTCTGCTGGCGTGCCAGCGTCAGCAGAAGATCGAGCGGTCCTTCGAAGCCCTCGACGTCGACCACGAGCGCCGGTTCGTCGCTCGCGCGTTCGGTCGCATCGGCATTGAACGGGATGATTTCCGCAGTCATCAGGCCATCGCTCCCGCCGCCGGCTGGTTCATCAAGCCGGCGAAACGCGCGCGCGCCGCGGCGACATCGATCTCGGTCCGCCGGCTCCGTAGCGCCAGCGCACGCTCCGCACGCACGGCCGCCTCACCGCCAAGCTTCGGCGTCGCGGCCGCGACTTCGCGCATCTCGTCCAGATTGCCGTTGCAGTGAAGCACGAGGTCGCACCCGGCCGCGAGCGACGCACGGCTGCGCTCGGACAAAGTTCCGGACAAGGCTCCCATTGAAACGTCGTCGCTCATCAGCAAGCCTTCGAAACCGATCGATCCGCGAATCACATCGCCGATCATTATCGCCGATGTGGTCGCCGGTTGGGCCGCGTCAATGGCGCTGAACACAACATGTGCGGTCATGCCGAGCGGCAACCTTGACAGCGGCCGGAACGCCGCAAAGTCGGTCGCCTCCAGCGTCGCACGATCGGCGTCCACCACCGGCAGCTTCAGATGGCTGTCCGCCGTGGCGCGGCCATGACCGGGCAGATGCTTGACGACGGGCAGCACCCCGGCGTCCATCAGCCCCGCCGCCTGTGCGCCGGCGAGCGCCGCCACCTGCTCCGGCGTATCGCCAAAGGCGCGGTCTCCGATCACGCGGTCGGCGCCCGCCACCGGCACATCGGCAACGGGCAGGCAATCTACATCGATCCCGAGCGCCACCAGATCTTCGGCAATCAGCCGGCCGCCGAGCCGCGCCGCCTCAAGCCCGAGGGCCGGATCGGTTTCATAGAGTGCGGCGTATGCCGCGCCGGGCGGATAGACCGGCCAATGCGGCGGGCCGAGGCGCTGCACCCGGCCGCCCTCCTGATCCACCAGGACCGGAGCATTCCAACCGACGATCTCGCGAAAATGCGCGGTGATCGACTTAACCTGCGCCGGCGTTTCGATATTGCGCTTGAACAGGATCAGCCCCCACGGCCGCGCCTCCTTGAAGAAGCGGACCTCCTCGGGGCCGATCGCCGGCCCGGCCATGCCGGTTATGAAAGCGCGCGCCGTCATCGGCGCGGCTTAGCCGTTGCGGGACTCGAGGGTCAAGCGACCGTGGCTCAGTTCCTTTGGACGACGCACTGCCCGCCGGCCGATTTCAGGCTCGAGCAGAACTCGCTGGCCTCGCTCTGGCTGGAGAACGGGATCTGGGCACGGTAATATGTTCCGCGCTCGCCCAGATCGGCGCGCCGGATCACCGGCTGGCGGCTGCCCAGGACCGACGGGAATTGCTGCTGCAGCGACCTGAACGAGGCCTGCGCGTCGGCCTCGCTGCGCTGCGAGGTGACCTGCACGGCGAACGGGCCTGGGGCGGCGCGCGCCGGGCTGGCGCTCGGCGACAGCGGCGTCGGAAACGCCGAAGATCCGGGGCCGGCATCGTTGGGCGTGAGCGCGGCATGGGCCTGCCGCGCGGCGGCCCGTTGGGACGGCGGCAGCGAGCCGGTCGCGGCCAGGGCCATCGAAGCGTTGTCCACAGCGGCGGTGTCTTCAGGCGCGGTGCGGCTCGATCGCGGGCCCGGGGCGGCGTCCGCGCCCTGCGGCTTGATCGGAATCGTCTTGATCCGCTTGGGCTCGCCTGCGGCAGGCGTTGCCGCGCCCGTGCCCGGGACGATCTTGGCATTCGCCGACGGGAAGGCTTGCGGGTTCTGACCGGCCAGGAACGGCGCAATGACCCGCCCCTGCCCCGGCGCAGCCTGCTGGAGCGGCTCCTCCTGTCGGGGCACGATCTTCTCGGTCTTGACCCCGATCCGGTCCTGGATCGGCTTGTTGTTCGGATCCGTCGCCGGGACGATTTTGGACGGCTGGGTGTCGGCCTTGATGACCGGCGGCGGAACCGGCGATCCGGGGCCCCCGAACATCGCCCGATATCCGAAGGCGGTGGCGGTGCCCACGACAGCGAGCGCCAGCACCGCAAGCACGGTCACGATATTCCCGCGATACTTGAACGAACCACGCCGCGGCGCAGCCTCTTCCATCGCCGCAGCCGGCGTTGGCGCGCCAAAATAGGAGTCGCCGAAACTTTCCGGGCGATCCTGATAGCCACCATGCGCCGGCCGACGCGGATCGGCGGCGTATCCGGCATTGCTATCGGTGCCGGCGCCATAGCCCGGCACCCCAAAATTCGGTGCGGCAAAGACGGGCGCCGGATATTGCGGCTCGGCATAGCGCTGCGGACCACCGGCGTAACCCTGCCCTTGCGCGCCATCGGCGTAGCGGGGATCGCCATAACGGTCATCGTAGCGGGCGTGACCGCCGTAGCGCGGATCGTCCTGCTGGGGATCGCTGTCGTAGCGAGGATCGCGATATTGATCCTCGCTGGCATAGCGTGGATCGCCAAAGCGAGGATCGGAGTAGCGCGCGTCGCCATAAAACGGCGCCTCGCCATAGGGCGGTGCATCCGGATAGGACGGTGTACCCGGATACGACGCCTGATTGGGATACGGCGGCGCATCGGGATATTGCGGCGAATCCGGATACTGCGGATCGGGATACTGCGGATCGGCATATTGGCCTTCCGGATAGGAGGGCGCAGCCTGATGCGGCTCGTCGTAGGATTCCGGATGGGATGCAGCCGCCTCCGGATAGGAGGATGCGGCACCGGGATCGGGCTGCTTCTGCCGCGCCGCCTGATACGGATCGTACCGACTGTCGCCGAAACTGACACGCGCCGACCCGGTATCGGGCCAATTCGGAGCGCCGTCATCCTGACGATAGCGCTTCTGCGGCTGCGGTGCGGGTGCCGCTGGCGGAACCGGAACAAATCCGGCCTGGCTCGCGGCGGGCTCGCTGTCATGGCGCGACGGCGCAGCCTGCTGCCCGAACAGCGGCGCTGCCTCGTTCTGCTGCCCGATCAGCCGGGCCAGTTCAGCGAGCGGGTCGCTCGGCGCCGCCTGCGGTTTGGGCGGGGCCACCTTGTTGTTGCGATTTCCGCGCGCGCGATCTTTATTCGCCATCCTGCGACCTTTTTCGAACGACCGACGCGACCATTCCTCCGGCCTCATCGGTGTCGACTGTTACAGAGCGGCGTGCCGAATGGCACTCTCATCCCCAACCGGCCGCCCCAAGCGACTCACCGCATCTCCTCCGGCGCCCCCACGCCGAGCAGTCCAAGACCCGAGGCAAACACGGTGACGACGGCCTGGACCAATGCCAGACGCGCCACGGTTAACTGTTCATCATCTTGTCTAATGAAGCGTAAATGAGGCAGGCCTTTGCCCTGGGTAAAATGGGAATGAAAATCGCTGGCCAGATCGTAGAGGTAGAAGGCGACCCGATGCGGTTCATGGGCCTGGGCCGCGGTTTCGATCAACCGTGGATAGAGCGCCACCTTCCGGATCATCGCGAGTTCCCCCTCGTCGGTCAGACGTTCGACCGGCGCGCTCGACAGGAACTCGACCCGGCCCTCGTCGCTGTCAGGCAGGTTCGGGAAGGCTTCCCTCGCCTGGCGGAAGATCGAATGGCCGCGGGCGTGACCGTACTGGACGTAGAACACCGGATTGTCGCGCGACTGTTCGATCACCTTGGCGAGGTCGAAATCGAGCGGCGCATCATTCTTGCGGTAGAGCATCATGAAGCGCACCGCGTCCGGCCCGACCTCGTCCACCACCTCGCGCAGGGTGACGAATTCGCCGGCGCGCTTTGACATCTTCACCGGCTCGCCGGCGCGCAACAGCTTGACGAGCTGCACGATCTTCACGTCGAGGCTCGCCTGCCCCTTGCTGATCGCCTTCACCGCCGCCTGCATGCGCTTGATATAGCCGCCATGATCGGCGCCCCAGACGTCGATCATGTCATGGAAGCCGCGGTCGAATTTCGACTTGTGATAGGCGATGTCGGA
>JAEWHY010000487.1 GCA_023387555.1 Pseudomonadota bacterium | reverse complement strand
TTGCCAACGCAGGATACGCTTCCGCCTAAACCTGAACCGCTCTAGCGCGGTCGGCTCACCGGATGACCGCGGCGATCGCCTCCGCGAGCCGGTCGAACGAATCCTCGCGCAGCCCCGCGACGTTGATGCGGCTGTCGCCCACCATGTAGACCGCGTGGTCGACGCGCAGTTTCTCCACCTGCTCCGGCGTGAGCCCGAGGCGCGAGAACATGCCGCGATGTTCGGTGACGAAATCGAAGCGATCCGAATTGGTGTGGCGACGCAGCGCCTCGGCCAGTCCGCTGCGCAGCCGCTTCATGCGCTCGCGCATGGCGTCGAGCTCGTCCTGCCATTCGGCGCGCAGGCGGTCGTTCTCCAGGATGATGCGGACGGCCGCGGCGCCGTGATCCGGCGGCATCGAATAGATGCCGCGGGCCACCGAATTGATCTGGCTGGACGCGATGTCGGCCTCCGCCGCGTTGCGGGCCAGTATGAACGCGGCGCCAACGCGGTCGCGGTAAACGGAAAAGTTCTTCGAGCAGCTCGCCGCGACGAACATCTCCGGCACGCGTGAGGCAAGCAGGCGCAGGCCGGCCGCATCGGCGTCCAGTCCGTCGCCAAAGCCCTGGTAGGCGAGGTCGACGAAGGGGATCAGCCCGCGCTGGTCGATCAGGTCGGCGACTGCCTGCCACTGCTCGGCATCGAGATCGGCACCGGTCGGGTTGTGGCAGCAGCCGTGCAGCAGCACCAGATCGCCGGCGGCCGCGGTCGAAAGCGCCGCCAGCATGGCCTCGAACGTGACCTCGCCGGTTGCGGCGTCGAAATAGGGATGGGGCTTTGTCTTCAGCCCCGCTGCCTCGAGCAGCGGCACGTGGTTCGGCCAGGTCGGATCGGACAGCCAGATCACGGCATCCGGCCTCGCGCGCCGCACGAGTTCGGCGATCAGACGCAGCGCACCCGAGCCGCCGGGCGCCTGGCAGCCGCGAATGCGGGAGAAGTCGGCATGGTTGCCGAAGACCAGCCGCGCGAAGGCGTTGTTGAAGGCCGGATCGCCAGCCATTCCGAGATAGGACTTGCTGTCCTGCGAATCGTAGAGCCATTTCTCGGCCGTGCGCACCGCATGCATGATCGGCGTGCGGCCCTGCGCGTCCTTGTAGACGCCGACGCCGAGGTCGAGCTTGTGCGGACGCGGGTCGTCGCGGAACATGCCGATCAGCGCGATGATCTTGTCTGGAGGGGCGAGCTTCAATGTTTCAAGCATGGCACGGGTCCGTTTGGGCGGCGGGATCGTCGGCGGTTCTGTAAGCCGGCAAGGCGGCGGTGAGAAGCGAAATCGCGGCGCCGGTCAATCGAGGCCGGCATAGCCCCGGTACCAGCCGACGAAGTCGGCCATGCCGTCTTCGATCACGATCGACGGCCGGTAGCCAAGGTCGCGCTCGGCCAGCGTGATGTCGGCATAGGTGCGCAGCACGTCGCCGGGCGGCTTGGGTTTCATTTCGCGGATGGCCGGCCGGCCGGCAGCCCGCTCGATGGCGGCGATGAAGCGATCGAGCCCGACCGGACGATTGTTGCCCAGATTGTAGATCGGCGCGGTGCCTTCGGGGTCGGCCACGATACGGTCGCTGGCTCCGAGCACGCCGCTCACGATGTCGTCGACATGGGTGAAGTCGCGCTCCATGGCCCCGTGGTTGAACACCGAGATCGGCCGGCCGGCGAGGATCGCCGCGGTGAACAGCCAGGGCGCCATGTCGGGCCGGCCGTAGCGGCCATAGACGCTGAAGAAGCGCAGCCCGGCGGAGCGCACGCCGCGTGTCCCGGCGAACGCATGCGCCAGAAGCTCGCCGGCACGCTTGGTCGCCGCGTAGACCGAGAGCGGCTCGGTCGCCACGGCCGTCTCGCGAAAGGGCACCGTCTCCCTGTCGCCGTAGACGGAGGACGAACTCGCATAGACGACGGGCGGACGGCGAGGCAGCCGGGCGGCGAGCTCGAAGATGGCCACCTGCCCGGCGACGTTGGTGTCGACATAGGCAAAGGGGTTTTCGGCCGAGTAGCGGACGCCGGCCTGCGCGGCGAAATGCACGATCAGTTCGGCATCGGGCGCCAGCGCCGCCAGCTCGTCGACAGCTTCGCGCCGGCCGATGTCGAGCTCGGCAAAGGAGAAGCGCGGATGCTGCAGAAGCAGCGCCAGCCGGTCGTGCTTCAACGAAACCGTATAGTAGGAGTTGAGATTGTCGACGCCGATGACGCGATCGCCTCGCGCGAGCAGCCGCGCCGCTGTATGGTAGCCGATGAAGCCGGCCGCGCCGGTCAGAAGTATGTCCATCTTCTCTGCGCTGCCAGCCCTTGTTCCATCGGAGAGTATTCGACTAAGCCACCTGCAACATTAAGCGGCCGTGCGCCCCAAGGGCATAGGGTCGTATCATGACGATTGCAACAACATGCACGCCGCAGCCGTCGTCACGGCGAATGGGGGATTGAGCCGATGAAGCTTACCATGTTCGGGACCGGCTATGTCGGCCTGGTTACCGGTGCCTGCTTTGCCGATGTTGGCCACGAGGTGCTGTGCATCGATGTCGACGAGACGCGCATCGCCCGGCTGAACGACGGCGAGGTGCCGATCTTCGAGCCAGGCCTGAAGGAGATGGTCGCGCGCTGCCGACGGGCCGGCCTGATGCGCTTTTCGTCCGACGGCGCGGCCGGGGTCCGCTTCGGCGACGTGATCTTCATCGCCGTCGGCACGCCGCCTCGGGACAACGGATCGGCCGACCTCACGCATGTGCTCGCCGTCGCAAGCACCATCGGCGCCCACATCGACCGCCACAAGGTGGTGGTCGGC
>JAEWHY010000445.1 GCA_023387555.1 Pseudomonadota bacterium | reverse complement strand
GGTTGGGGGGTGGCGTTAAAAGCAGAGTGTGCAATTCACCCCCCTCCCGGCCGCTTTGCGGCCGACCTCCCCCTCAAGGGGGGAGGTGAAGAGTCAGAGTTTGGTTCATCGCCCTGCACGATGATCTCTTCGGGCATCGCCACCACGACCCTGCCGCCGGCAACATCGACCTCGGGCACCGTGGCTTGATCGAAAGCGAGCAGCACGGACTGGCCACCGGCCGTCAGCTTGAGCTCGATGATATCGCCCGCGCCAAAATTATGGATCGCGGTGACCTCACCGAGCGTCTCGCCTTCGGGCGACAGCGCCGTAAGGCCGATCAGGTCGGAATGATAGAACTCGTCGGCGTCGGGCGCCGGCAGCCGCTCGCGATCGACGTAGAGCAAGGTATCGCGCAGCGTTTCTGCCTGTTCGCGGCGCGTCACGCCGACGAAGCGGACGGTGAAGCCATCCTTCGACGGTTTGACCGAATCGATCTCGAAACGGCGCGAACCGTCTGCGGTTTCAAGCGGACCGTATTGCGCGAAAGCCTCCGGCTCCTCGGTGAAGGAGCGCAGATGCACGCCGCCGCGCAGGCCATGCGCGGCGCCGATCTGCGCCACGCAGACACGCGTATCGCGCCCGCTGTCCGGACGCGCGGACATGGCTGATTAGCCCGCCGCCTTGGCAGCTTCGGCCGCCTTGCGCTCCTTGCGCGGCACGGCCTTTTCCGGGTTGTTGCGCTTCTCGCGCTTCAGCACGCCGGCCGCATCGAGGAAGCGGGCGACGCGGTCGGACGGCTGCGCGCCCTTGGCGATCCAGGCCTTGGCCTTCTCGACGTCGAACTTCAGGCGGTCCTTGTTGTCCTTCGGCATCAGCGGATTGTAATAGCCGAGACGCTCGATGAAGCGGCCGTCGCGCGGCGAGCGCGAGTCGGCGACCACGATGTGATAGACCGGGCGCTTCTTGGTGCCGGCACGGGCCATGCGCAGTACGACGGACATTTTCAGGTTTTCCTTTTCTGTTCAGTTCAATCGTAATTCGGTTCTTGATCCGTCACCCTGAGTGTGGCGCGGCGTTGCCGTGCACGTCAGGATGACGGTGAGAGATTTCGGCTTCGGCTCACTTCTTCCGCTTGCCGATGCCGTGGAAGCCGCCAGGAAGGCCGGGCAGCTTGCCACCGCCGAGGCCGGGCAGTCCGCCCGGAAGCCCCGGCATGTTCGGTGGCAGGCCGGGCATGCCGGGCGGCAAGCCGCCGCCGCCCTGCTGCATCTTCTCCGCCATCTTCTGCATCTCTTCGGGCGAGGGCATGCCGCCGCCGAAGCCGAGCGCATTGGCAAGGCCCGCCAGCGGGCCACGCTTGGCACCGCCCATGGCCTTCATCATGTCGGCCATGCCGCGATGCATTTTCAGGAGCTTGTTGATCTGTTCCGGCGTGGTGCCGGAGCCTGCCGCGATGCGTTTCTTGCGGCTGGCTTTCAGGATGTCCGGGTTGCGGCGCTCCTGCGGGGTCATCGAATCGATGATCGCGCATTGCCGCTTGAGCAGCGAATCGTCGAGATTCGCGGCGGCGAGCTGATTCTTCATCTTGGCGACGCCCGGCATCATGCCCATCAGGCCGCCAAGCCCGCCGAGCTTCTGCATCTGCTGAAGCTGCTCGCGCAGATCGGCGAGGTCGAACGCGCCCTTGCGCAGCTTTTCGGCCGTGCGGGCGGCCTTTTCCGCATCGATATTGGCGGCGGCCTTCTCGACCAGCGAGACGATGTCGCCCATGCCGAGGATGCGGCCGGCGATGCGCTGCGGATCGAAGGTCTCGAGCGCATCCATCTTTTCGCCGGTGCCGATCAGCTTGATCGGCTTGCCGGTGACGGCACGCATCGACAGGGCGGCGCCGCCGCGGCCGTCGCCGTCGACGCGGGTCATGACGATGCCGGTCACCCCGACGCGTTCGTCGAACGCCTTGGCGAGATTCACCGCGTCCTGGCCGGTCAGAGCGTCGGCGACCAGCAGCACTTCGTGTGGATCGGAGGCGCGCTTCACCTCGGCGGCTTCCGCCATCATCGCCTCGTCGAGGGTGATGCGGCCCGCGGTATCGAGCATGACGACGTCGTAGCCGCCGAGCTTGGCGGCTTCGATCGCGCGCCTGGCGATCTGCGGCGGGGTCTGGCCGGCGACGATCGGCAGCGTGTCGACGCCGACCTGCTGGCCGAGCACAGCAAGCTGTTCCATCGCCGCCGGGCGGCGGGTGTCGAGCGAGGCCATCAGCACCTTGCGCCTGGAAAGGTCCGTGATGCGCTTGGCAATCTTGGCGGTGGTCGTGGTTTTGCCGGAGCCCTGCAGGCCGACCATCATGATGGCGACCGGCGGCGCGGCATTCAGGTCGATCGGGTCGGCATCCGAGCCGAGGGTGTTGACGAGCTCGTCATGGACGATCTTCACCACCATCTGGCCGGGCGTGACCGACTTGATGACGGTCTCGCCGACCGCCTTCTCGCGGACCCGGTCGATGAAGGCGCGGGCCACGTCCAGCGAAACGTCGGCTTCGAGCAGCGCCCGGCGCACTTCGCGCATGGCGGCGTCGACATCCTCCGGCCGCAGCGCCCCGCGCCGCGTCAGGTTGTCGAGAATTCCACTCAGGCGATCCGACAAACTGTCGAACATGCGCTTGCTTCTTCCTTTGCCCTCTCCCGCAAGTGGGGGAGGGAAAGCCAAAATCCAAACACTTAAACGCCCGAGGGCGCACAGCGCTGTCGGGCGGGGACCTCCGGCCTCATGGGACCGGTCGGCGGTTCAAGTGTCTCATCTCTTGCGAGAACGGCCGGAAACTAGGGTCCGGGCCCTCCGAAGTCAAGGAAACCTGAGAAAAGGGCGGCCTACTGCGGCTTCGGCCCCTGTTCGGACGGGGCCGGCAGCGGTTCCGGAGCTGCCGGAGCTTCGGCGGGCGCACCGTCCCGGACCGGGAAGATCACCTCGATGACCAGTTCGTCCTCGGGGGTGGTCCGCGGGTCGGTCACGTAGCTTTCGATGAACAGGTCACCGGGTTCCAGGTTCTTTTCGTCAAAGAAATTGGTGATCGCCTCGTACAGGTTCTCCATCCCGTCATAGGTGCCGCGGTGGACGAACTTGTAGGCCTTGCCCTTGGGCGATGCGCCGACGGCGATGTCGCCCTGCGGGGGATTGTCGAACGGTCCCATCACCGGGACAGCGGCGCGGTAATCGAAGCCGGTGTCGTCGGCGCCGGTATAGATCATCATCGCATCGCCATCGGGCTTGAGGCCGCGCCGGTCGATATACTCGTGGATGGTCCTGATGGCCTCGACCAGCGTCTCGTAGGCGGTATCCCATGTGCCGGTGCCCTGCAGGTAGACGATGGTCTTTTCCGCCAATGTGATCTCGGCGCCGAAGATGTCGTCGTGCTGCCCCTCGGACGTGAGCGCCTGACGGGGTGCGATCGCGAGGGCCAGAATGGCGGCGGCCAGCGCGCGGCGGGACAGCATGTCTTACGAATCTCCTTGGAAGCCGCACTTTATGGCACCGATGCCGACCTTTTCATGTCGGGAATTGGCACGGCCGGTATTCTTGCCGGTCCGGACAGCGCCGCGCACTACGGCTGGTCAATCCGCATCGATTGGCCCATATAGGCGGCATTGGAACACCCCGTATCGACCATGAGCGCGCTCGCCAACCACGCCTTCGTCAAGATGAACGGCATCGGCAACGAGATTGTCGTGGTCGACATGCGCGCGCAGCCCCACCCGATCACCGCCGCAGATGCGCGGGCGGTGGCAGCGCCCGAGGGCGCGCCCTACGACCAGCTGATGGTGCTCTATCCGCCGCGCCTCGCCGGCACCGAAAGCTTCGTGCGCATCTACAATAATGACGGGTCGGAGGCTGGCGCCTGCGGTAACGGCATGCGCTGCGTGGCCTCGGTCGTGTTCGACCAGACCGGCAAGGACGCGCTGACCTTCCAGACCAGGGCCGGCCTGATCAATTGCTGGCGCGGTCCGCAGCCCGGCACCTACACCATCGACATGGGCGTGCCGCGGTTCGGCTGGCAGGAGATTCCGCTCGCCGAGGAGTTTCGCGATACCCGCGGCATCGAGCTGCAGATCGGGCCGATCGACAAGCCGATCCTGCATACGCCCTCGGTGGTCAGCATGGGCAACCCGCATGCGATCTTCTGGGTCGACGATCCCTATGCCTATGACCTCGAGAAATTCGGTCCGCTGCTGGAGCATCACCCGATCTTTCCCGAGCGCGCCAATATCACGCTCGCCGCGGTCAAATCGCGCGACCATATCGTGATGCGGACCTGGGAACGCAGCGCCGGCCTCACCAAGGCCTGCGGCTCGGCGGCGTGCGCCACCGCGGTTGCCGCCGCGCGGCTCAATCGCACGAACCGCAAGGTCGGGATGTCGCTGCCGGGCGGTGATCTCACGATCGAATGGCGTGAGCGCGACGACCATGTGCTGATGACCGGCGGCGTCGAATTTGAGCGCGAGGGCCATTTCGATCCGGCGCTGTTCGCGGCCGAAGCGGCGGCAGAGGCGCGCAAGGCGAATTCATGAGCGTCGAGATCGTCACCTTCGGCTGCCGTCTCAACACGCATGAATCGGAGATCATGCGCGGCAAGGCGCATGAAGCCGGGCTCGCCGATGCTGTCGTGGTCAATACCTGCGCGGTAACGGCGGAGGCGGTGCGGCAGGCTCGCCAGACCATCCGCAGGATCCGCCGCGAAAAGCCGGAGGCCCGCATCGTGGTGACGGGATGCGCGGCGCAGACCGAGCCCGCGACCTTTGCCGCCATGCCGGAAGTCGACCGGGTGGTCGGCAACACCGAGAAGTTCGATGTCGCCGCCTGGAAGGATACCAGCGCGGCCTTCGCGCGTGGCGCGTTCGGGATCGATACTGAGGAGAAGGTCGTCGTCAACGACATCATGGCGGTGCGCGAAACCGCGCTTCACCTGATCGACGGCCTCGAGGGCCGCGCCCGCGCCACAGTGCAGATCCAGAACGGCTGCGACCATCGCTGCACCTTCTGCATCATCCCGTATGGCCGCGGCAATTCGCGTTCGGTGCCGATGGGCGAAATCGTCACGCAGGTGCGCAAGCTGGTCGAGAACGGCTATCGCGAGATCGTGCTGACCGGCGTCGACATCACGAGCTACGGCCAGAATCTTCCGGGCACGCCGAAGCTCGGCGCCCTGGTGAAGCAGATCCTCAAGCATGTGCCGGATCTGGCGCGGCTGCGGCTGTCGTCGATCGATTCGGTGGAGGCCGATGACGATCTGCTCGATGTCATCGGGGCCGATCCGCGGCTGATGCCGCATCTGCATCTGTCGCTGCAGGCCGGGGACGACATGATCCTCAAGCGTATGAAGCGGAGGCATCTGCGCGCCGATGCGATCCGCTTCTGCGATCAGGTCCGGCGCTTGCGGCCGGACGTGGTGTTCGGCGCCGACATCATCGCCGGTTTTCCGACTGAAACCGAGGCGATGTTCGCGCGTTCACTCGACATCGTGGACGAATGCGGGCTGACCCATCTGCATGTGTTTCCGTTCTCGCCGCGGCCCGGCACGCCGGCCGCGCGAATGCCGCAGGTCGCGCGCGAGGTGGTCAAGGATCGTGCGCGTCGGCTGCGCGAGAAGGGTGACGCGGCGTTGCGCTGTCATCTCGATGCGCAGGTGGGCCGGATGCGCAGCGTCCTCGTCGAATCCGAGGCCAGCGGCCGCACCGCGCAATTCACGCCGGTGCGTCTCGCCGGCCGGGCCGATGCGGCGGGCTCCATTGTCGATGTGAGTATTGCCGGTCATGATGGCCGCCAGCTGATCGCGGCGTGACGCATGCGCGTTCGTGTCGGCGAGACGTTCTCCGAAACGCTGACGATGACGCCCGACGAGGCCAAGGCATTCTCGCGTGCGGCCCGCGACTTCAATCCGCTGCATCTCGATGAGACCGCGGCCGCGAACAGCCGCTATAAGAAGCTGATCGTCAGCGGCACGCAGATGGCGGCGCATCTGATGGCGCTTGCGGCCACGCATTTCACCGTGCGCGGCGAGGCCGTGGGCCTCGATTTCTCGCTCCGCTTTCACAGGCCGGTCTATGCCGACGAGACCATCACGCTGACCTGGGACGTGACCGAGGTGAATCCGACCGCCGCCGGCCGGGACGTGGTCGACATGAAGGGCCGTGTGACCAACCAGAAGGGCGAACTCGCCGTCGCCGCCACCGGCCGCATCATGGTGGCGGAGAAGCTCTAACGCGGCCATTCCACGACCGGGGGCATGGATCCGCGCTACGCGCGTCCCGGAATGACGATGTCGTCATCATCCTTCCACCCGCACGCCCTCAGCGCGTCCCGCATATGCGGCGGCACCGGCGCTGTGGCTCGGATCGGCTCCTTGTTCTTGTAGAGCGGCACCACGATCTCGCGAGACAAGAGATGCAGCGGCGGCCCGCCGAAGCGCGGCGCGTTGCCGTAGATGCTGTCGCCAAGGATCGGCCAGCCCATCGCCTGGCAATGCACGCGAAGCTGATGCGTGCGGCCGGTCACCGGTTCGAGCGCCAGCCAGGTGAGTTGCTTGTTCACGACATCGCCACTTGCATCGTGCGCTCCCTCCCCCCTTGCGGGGGAGGGTCGGGGAGACTGGTGACCATCAGAAGTCCTCGCATCCGCCCCGCTCCCGACCGCCTCCGTTTCACTGTGGTGGTCGACCTCCCCCGCAAGGGGGGAGGTGATCGGAGTCTGTGGGGACGTCTGCGAGCGCCCCAGCACCTTCCATGTCGTCAGGCTGGGCTGACCGGCCGGATCGACCTTCATCCACCAGCCGCGCGACTGGTCGCGGCGCGCGAGCGCCAGATCGATGGTGCCTTCGTCCGCATCCGGGCCGTCTTCGACGACCGCCCAATAGGTCTTGCCGATCTGGCCGGACTTGAACATCTCGCCGAGCGTGGCCAGCGCCTTTCGATGCCGTCCCAGGACGAGACAGCCCGCGGTTTCCCGGTCGAGCCGATGCGCGAGTTCCGGAGTCCGCGGCAGGCCGAAGCGCAGTGCGTCGAAATGATCCTGCAGCGCGCCTTCGATTCCCGCCGCCTTGGCAGCGGCACCTTTCGGGCCGCGGTGAACCGGCAAGCCGGCCGGCTTGTCGATCACAAGCATCATCGCGTCGCGGTAAAGCAGCCGCGCCAGCATCTCATCGGCAGTCATTTTCATCCGGGTCATTGCCGGGCTTGACCCGGCCATCCATCTCACCTTGAAGAATGTTACGAAGCAGATGGACCTGCGGGTCAAGTTGCAATTCGGGTCGGCGCTGGCCGGAACCGGATGCACGCGGGCGGTGAGCGGAATGAACGACAGCACGACCGAAGAAAAGCCCACCAGTTGGTGGAAACGCCTCAGCTCCGGCCTGAAGCGCAGTTCGACGTCGATCGGAACCGCGATCACCGATCTTGTCACCAAGCGCCAGCTCGACGGCGCAGCGCTTGACCAGATCGAGGAGGCCTTGATCCGGGCCGATCTCGGTGTCGCGATGGCAGCGCGGATCAGCGACGTGATCGGTGAGGGGCGCTACAGGCAGAATCCCGACGCCGACGCGCTCAAGGCGATCATCGCCGAAGAGGTCGAGAAGGCGCTGATCCCGGTCGCGCATCCGCTGAAGATCGAAGGCGCGAAGCCGTTCGTGATCCTCGTCGCCGGCGTGAACGGCTCCGGCAAGACCACGACCATTGGCAAGCTCGCCTCGCAATTCGTCAAGGACGGCCGCAAGGTGATGCTGGCCGCAGGCGACACGTTCCGCGCGGCGGCGATCGAGCAGCTCAAGATCTGGGGCAGCCGCGTCGGCGCCAAGGTGATCGCGCGCGAGCAGGGCTCCGACGCTGCGGGCATCGCATTCGATGCGGTAACGGCGGCAAAGGCGGACGGCGTCGACGTGCTGCTGATCGATACGGCGGGCCGGCTGCAGAACCGCACCGAGCTGATGACCGAGCTCGAGAAGATCATCCGCGTCATGCAGAAGGTCGACCCGACGGCGCCGCATGCGGTGCTGCTGGTGCTCGATGCGACCGTCGGCCAGAACGCGATCTCGCAGGTCGAGGCCTTCGGCAAGACCGCGGGTGTCACCGGTCTCGTGATGACCAAGCTTGACGGCACGGCCCGCGGCGGCATTCTCGTTGCCCTGGCCGAAAAATTCCAGATGCCGGTGCATTACATCGGGGTCGGCGAGGGGGTCGACGACCTGCAGCCGTTCACGGCCCGTGATTTCGCCCGCGCGATGGCGGGAATCGAGGATTAGAGTTCGTCATGCCCGGGCATAGCCGTCAAAGACGGCGTAGTTGACGCCTCTTGACCCGGGCATCCATCGCGCGAAGAGATGGATCGCCGGGTCAGGCCCGGCGATGAACTCGCGGTTGAGACTGAGACAAAGTGCCATGACCGAGAAAGCCCAGCTCAACCCCTTCGTGAAGCTCGCGCTCGATTTCGGGCCGCTGATCCTGTTCTTCGTCGTCAACGGACGCGCCGGGATCTTCTGGGCGACCGGGGTGTTCATGGCCGCGGTCGTGGTCGCGATTCTCGTGTCCTATGCGCTGATCAAGCGCTTCCCGGTGATGACTCTGGTGACGGCGTTCATTGTCGTGGTGTTCGGCACGCTCACCATCGTTCTGCAGAACGACGTGTTCGTGAAGATGAAGACCACGATCATCTACCTCCTGTTTGCCGTGGTGCTGAGCGCCGGTGTGATCCTGAAGAAGCCGTTCCTGGAGATTGCGTTCGATTCGGTCTTCCATCTGACCGAGGAAGGCTGGCGCATTCTCACGATTCGCTGGATCGCGTTCTTTGTGTTCATGGCGATCGTGAATGAAGTGGTGTGGCGCACGCAGACCACGGACTTCTGGGTCGCGTTCAAGACCTTCGGCTTCGTGCCGCTGACCTTCATATTCGCGCTGGCGCAATTTCCGGTTCTGCAGAAATATGCGGTGAAGCCGGAGGCGTGAAAATCACGCGCTGTTGCGGCGTCATTGCGAGGAGCGCAGCGACGAAGCAATCCAGAAGCAATCCATAAGACGCATTTTTTGGCGCAGAATGGATTGCTTCGCTTCGCTCGCAATGACGACGGCTATTTCCCCGCCAGCGCCTTTTCGATGGCTGGCATGAGCACCGCCTTCAGGTTCTGCTCGGTGATCGGTCCGACCAGCTTGTAGGCGATGCGTCCGTCGCGTCCGACCACGAAGGTCTCCGGCACGCCATAGACGCCCCATTCGATCGCCGCGCGCCCGTTCGGATCGGAGCCGACCGCGGCGAACGGATTGCCGTAGCGGCCGATGAAGCGGCGCGCGTTGTCCGGCTGATCCTTGTAGTTGATGCCGACGAGGCGGATGCGCTTGTCCTTCGACAATTCCTCGAGCTGCGGCACCTCGTCATGACAGGGCACGCACCACGATGCCCATACATTGACCAGTGTGACGTTGCCCTTGAAGTCGGCGGCTTCGATCCCCGGAATCGGCTTGCCGTCCTGCATGAGCCCGGCCACGGCCGGCAGGCTCGCCTGCGGCGCTTCGCGTCCGATCAGGGCGGACGGAATGCGCGATGGATCGCCCGCGCCGAGGCGATAGAGGAACAGCGCCGCCAGCGCCAGGAACAGGACCAGCGGCAGCGCGACCAGCAGTTTGCGGCGCAGGCCGCCGCCGGACGTTTCGGTAGCCATGCTCATGCGACGGAATGTGCCTCGGACTTGCGGGTCTCGGCCTGGCGCGAGGCAGCCTTGCGTTCGTCGGAGCGGCGGGTGATGCCGCGCGCCTCAAGTTCGGCAAGCGTGCGCTTGAGCGCGCAATTCTCTCCGGCGATCCAGACGATCAGGATCGCGACGATGAGCGCCGTCACCGCATAGGCGGCGATGATGAAGGTGGCGTGCGGTCCGAGGTCCATGGGTCGTTTCCTCAGCGTCCGGGCGCGGCTTCCGCCTGCAGCAATTGCATGGAGCGGACGCGGCGTTTCAGGATTTCGTTTCGCATGGCGGCAAGATGCAGCGTGAAAAACAGCAGCGTGGAGGCGACCGCCATCGCCAGCAGCGGGATCAGGATGCTGGAATGGATCGCCGGTCCGCTCATCTTCACCACCGAAGCGGGCTGATGCAGCGTGTTCCACCAATCGACCGAGAACTTGATGATCGGGATGTTGATGGCGCCGACCAGCGTCAGGATGGCGGCGGCGCGTCCGGCGCGGGTCGGGTCGTCGATGGTGCGCCACAGGACGATCACGCCGAGATACATCAGGAACAGGACGAAGACCGAGGTCAGGCGCGCGTCCCAGACCCAGTAGGTGCCCCACATCGGCTTGCCCCAGAGCGAGCCGGTGATCAGGCAAATGAGCGTGAAGGCGGCGCCGATCGGGGCCGCGGCCTTGCCGGCCATGTCGGCGAGCGGATGCCGCCAGACCAGGGTTCCGAGCGCGGCGATGGTCATCACCGTCCAGCCCATCATCGCCAGCCAGGCCGACGGCACGTGGATGAACATGATCTTGACGGTCGCGCCCTGCTGGTAATCGTCGGGGGCGCCTGCGGTCAGCCAGAAGGCATAGGCGAAGCACAGGGCGGTCGCCGCCGCGAGCCAGGGCAGCACGCGCCCGGAGAGCGACAGGAAACGGGTCGGATTGGCGAGGTCGATCAGGGCCATGGCTTATCTATACTCAATCCCATCTGCCGTCATTCCGGGACGCGCCGCAGGGCGCGGGCCCGCAATCCATACTCCGTTGGCGTGGTCATGGATTCCCGGTTCGCCGATGCACGGCGCCCCGGAATGACGTTGTTCTCCGGATATGTCGCGGCAACCCGGCATCTGCCGGCATCGAACACGGAGTCGTGATCTATTCCTGTCCGGCCCGAAGTGCAGCCGCTGCGGCAAATGGCCCGATCACCAGCGACATCAGCGTCAGGGCGCAGAGGATGGTGAACGGAGTTCCGAACGGAACCGGCCCGATCGCCGCGGCATTCGATGCCGAAACGCCGAAGATCAGCACCGGAATCGCCAGCGGCAGGATCAGCACCGGAAGCAGCAGCCCGCCGCGGCGGAGCGTCACCGTCAGGCCGGCGCCGATCAGGCCGATGAAGGTCAGTGCCGGGGTTCCGGCGAGCAGCGTGGCCGCCACAGCGCCAGTTGCCGCCAGGTCGAGGTTCAGGAACAGCGCCAGCAGCGGCGACACGAGGACCAGCGGCAGCGCGGTGGTCAGCCAGTGCGCCAGCGCCTTCACCGCCACTGCAAGCTCCAGCGGGGCGGTTCCCATGACGAGGACATCAAGCGAGCCGTCCTCCTGATCCGCCGCCAGCAGCCGGTCGAGCGCCAGCAGGCTCGCCAGCAGTGCGCCTAGCCACAGGATCGCCGGGCCGATGCGTTGCAGCAGCGCGAGATCCGGGCCGATCGCGAATGGGATCAGCGCCACCACCGTCATGAAGAACAGCGCGCCGATCAGCGCGCCGCCGCCGACGCGCACGGCAATGCGGATGTCGCGCATGAACAATGCGGACAATGCACTCATGCCGCGCGCTCGAGCCTGAGTTCGCGCGCGCCATCGATCCCGAGCGGGAGATGGGTCGCCGCGATAATCATGCCGCCGCCGGCGAGATGCGCGCGCATGAGGCCGAGCAGCATCTCGTGCGAGGCGGCATCGAGGGCGGAGGTCGGCTCGTCGAGCAGCCAGAGCGGCCGCTTCACGGCGACGAGGCGGGCGATCGACAAGCGCCGCTTCTGCCCGGCGGAGAGATAGGCCGCGGGCAGTTCGGTCAGGGAATCGAGGCCGACCGCCGCGAGCGCATCGCGCATGTCGCCCTTGCCACCGAGCCAGGCGGCCCAGAAGGCGAGATTTTCGCCGACAGTGAGCGACGGCTTCAGAGCGTCGCTGTGCCCGAGATAATGTGCCTGTTCGCCGATGCTGCGCTCGGGATCGCCGCCCGCAAGCGACAGCGTGCCGCCCGCAATGCGAAGCAGGCCCGCGATCATCCGCAGCAGCGACGACTTGCCTGCGCCGTTGCGCCCGACCACGAGCAGCGCTTCGCCGGCTGCGACAGAAAATCCGAGCCTCTCGAAAATCCAACGCCCGCCCCGCTGGCAGCTCAGGGCCTGTGCCGAAAGAATCATCGTTTCAGCCACTTATCGATCGCCCCAGCGGTGAGACGGCGCCTTGACGGCACCGGGATGCTGTTGAAGCTTTGGTCCATATGGCAGATCGCCGAAAAAGAATTTATAAGCCCGCAGATTAGACCGCTTCTCGCCAACCCTGAGGCCGAACCGGCGACCCCGAGAAAGCTTCGTGTTCCCAACACGCTAGCTTGGTTTCGCGAGGGCCGGAAGGCAAACGGAAGACCATCCATGACCTCGCTCGACAGTTTCGACTGCTGCCGCACTCTCAAAGTCGGTGGAAAGACCTACGCCTATTACAGCCTGCCGGTGGCCGAGAAAAACGGGCTGAAGGGAATTTCCCGCCTGCCCTTCTCGATGAAGGTGCTGCTGGAGAACCTGCTGCGCAACGAGGACGGACGGACCGTCACCAAGGAAGACATCCTGGCGGTCGCGGCCTGGCTGAAGACCAAGTCGTCCGAGCGCGAGATCGCGTTCCGGCCGGCGCGCGTGCTGATGCAGGATTTCACCGGCGTGCCGGCGGTGGTCGATCTCGCGGCGATGCGCGACGCGATGAACCTGCTCGGCGGCGACCCGAAGAAGATCAACCCGCTGGTCCCGGTCGATCTCGTCATCGACCACTCGGTGATCGTGAACTATTTCGGCAATAATTCCGCGTTCAAGCTGAACGTGGCCGAGGAATACAAGCAGAACCAGGAACGCTACAAATTCCTGAAGTGGGCGCAGAAGGCGTTCGACAATTTCCGCGTGGTGCCGCCCGGCACAGGCATCTGCCACCAGGTCAATCTCGAATACCTCTCGCAGGTCGTTTGGACCGGCAAGAAGAGCAAGGTGAAGGTGGGCGGCAAGCCGGTGACCGCCGAGATCGCCTATCCCGACACCCTGGTCGGTACCGATTCGCACACCACCATGGTCAACGGCCTGGCCGTGCTCGGCTGGGGCGTCGGCGGCATCGAGGCGGAAGCTGCGATGCTCGGCCAGCCGCTGTCGATGCTGCTGCCAGAGGTGATCGGCTTCAAGCTGACCGGCAAGCTGAAGGAAGGCGTCACCGCCACCGACCTCGTGCTCACCGCCGTCGAGATGCTGCGCAAGCGCGGCGTGGTCGGCAAGTTCGTGGAGTTCTTCGGCCCCGGCGTGCTCGACCTGTCGATCGCCGATCGCGCCACCATCGGCAACATGGCGCCGGAATACGGTGCGACCTGCGGCTTCTTCCCGGTCGACGAGCAGACCGTCAAATACCTGCGCGACACCAACCGCAAGGACGAGCGGGTGAAGCTGGTCGCGGCCTATGCCAAGGCCCAGGGCATGTATCTGACCGCTGAGACCAAGGATCCGTTCTTCACCGATGTCCTGAAGCTCGATCTCGGCAAGGTCGAGCCGTCGCTGGCCGGCCCGAAGCGTCCGCAGGACCGCGTGCCGCTGAAGGCGGTGAAGACCGAATTCGCTGCCGCGATGGACAAGGAGTTCAAGAAGGCCGGCGACCTCGACACCCGCGCGCCGGTCGAGGGTCGCGACCACGACCTCGGCAATGGCGACGTCGTGATTGCCGCGATCACGTCCTGCACCAACACCTCGAACCCGAGCGTGATGATCGGGGCGGGGCTGCTCGCCCGCAAGGCCGCGGCCAAGGGGCTGACCTCAAAGCCCTGGGTAAAGACCTCGCTGGCGCCGGGTTCGCAGGTGGTCGGCGAATATCTCGCCGCCTCCGGCCTGCAGAAGGATCTCGACAAGCTCGGCTTCAATCTCGTCGGCTACGGCTGCACCACCTGCATCGGCAATTCCGGGCCGCTGCCGGAAGAGATTTCCAAGACCATCAACGATAACGATCTGGTCGCGGCGGCGGTGCTGTCCGGCAATCGCAACTTCGAAGGCCGCGTCAACGCGGACGTGCGCGCGAACTATCTCGCTTCGCCGCCGCTGGTCGTCGCCTATGCGATCGCCGGTTCGATGCAGAAGGATCTTGCCAAGGAGCCGATCGGCTTCGACAAGGCCGGCAAGAAGGTGATGCTGAAGGACATCTGGCCGACCACCAAGGAGATCGACAGCTTCATCCGCAAGAACGTCACCAAGAAGGTGTTCGCCAAGAAATACGCCAACGTCTTCAAGGGCGATGCCAACTGGCGGAAGATCGAGGTGACGGGCGGCCTCACCTATGCGTGGGACAACAGCTCGACCTACGTTCAGAACCCGCCGTATTTCACCGGCATGCAGCCGCGTCCGACGCCACCGTCGGATGTGATGGATGCGCGCATCCTCGGGCTGTTCCTCGACTCGATCACGACCGACCACATCTCGCCGGCCGGTTCCATCAAGCAGGCCTCGCCCGCGGGCAAGTATCTGATCGATCACAACGTCAAGCCGATCGACTTCAATCAGTATGGCACGCGGCGTGGCAATCACGAGGTGATGATGCGCGGCACCTTCGCCAACATCCGCATCAAGAACCAGATGGTGCCTGGCGTGGAAGGCGGCGTCACCGTCCATTATCCGGATGGCGAACAGATGCCGATCTACGACGCCGCGATGCGCTACAAGCAGGAGAATGTTCCGCTCGTGGTGTTCGCGGGCAAGGAATACGGTACCGGCTCGTCGCGTGACTGGGCAGCGAAGGGCACCATCCTGCTGGGCATCCGGGCGGTGATCACGCAGTCCTTCGAGCGCATCCACCGGTCCAACCTCGTCGGCATGGGCGTCCTCCCGCTGGTGTTCGAGGAAGGCAACTCGTGGGAGAAGCTCGGCCTGAAAGGCAACGAGACCGTCACCATCCGCGGCCTCGAAGATTTGCGGCCGCGTCAGAAGCTGACCGCAGAAATTACAATGGCGGACGGTACAATGAAGAAGGTGCCGCTGATTTGCCGCATCGATACGCTCGACGAGCTCGAATACTTCAAGAATGGCGGTATTCTGCAGTACGTACTGCGCCAGCTCGCAGCCTGACTGAAAGGGCCGGCGCCGGTAGCGCCGGCCCTTTCCACTTTAGGTTACCGGTCTGCAAGAATCTTGTTCTAGCTGTCACTCCAAATTGAGTGGCGGGGTACGGTGCGTCCGGTTATTCCAACCAGCGATCATCAGTGCGGGGGCGCGCCGGCCGACGTCAGTCGGCCAAGAA
>JAEWHY010000324.1 GCA_023387555.1 Pseudomonadota bacterium | reverse complement strand
CTCGCGATGATTTAATTAGGTCTTATTGTACCGCTCTCGCGCGGCCCAGACGAGGAACACCGCCAGCAGAGAAACGGCCAGGCCGAACCAGGTGATGGCATAGCCGAGGTGGTCGTTCTTCAGCTTGACCGTCAGCGGGCCGGGCCGCGGAAGCCCACCGGCAGGCACCGGCGCCTCCTGGTCGATGTAGAAGGGGGCAACGGGACCCCAGCCGCGCGCCTGCGCCATCGCGGCCGGGTCGCGGACAAACCAGATGTCACCTTTGGAGTCGCGCTGCGATACGAACCAGCCAGGCGTCTCCGGCCAGCGGATGTAGCCGGTCATGTCCTCGGTCTCCGCGGCGGGGCCGCTCTTGGCGCCGACCGGGACATAGCCGCGATTGATCACGACGGTTTCGCCGGTCGGCAGCTTGGCCGGCGCAAACACGAAATAGCCCGCCTGTTTGACGTCGGGCCGCAGCGCCGATGCGCCTGTGTAGAGATTGACCGGCGTTGCCCCGGCGACCGGAGTGGCGCGCAGCGTGACGCGGCGGAATTCGGAATTGTCCCGGTTCAGCGTCGGCCATTCCGAGCCCGGTGGCAGCGGGACCGGCGGCGCCTTGAGCTGGGCCTCCAGCGTTGCGATCAGCCCTTCCTTCCAGGCCTTGCGCTGCAATTGCCAGACGCCGAGCGAGACCAGGATGGCGAGGCTGACGATTGTAAAGACGGCGGGGACCAGAAGCCGCCGCCAGTAGGGCCGGGCAACCGCGGTCACTGTTTCGGTCCGGGGCGCTCGTACCGGCCCTCTTCGGCCTTGTGCCGATATTGAAGCGCGATCATCAGTGCCTTCACCGGACGCAGCGGCAGCAGCGTCGTGAGCAGAATCAGCGGCAGCCACAACAAGGCATGGACATAGAAGGGCGGCTGATAGGCGACCTCGACGACCAGCGCCGCGAACACCACGATCAACCCTGCGGCCAGAATGATGAACACCGCCGGGCCGTCACCGGAATCGAAGAAGCCATAGTCGAGGCCGCAGGCCTCGCAGCGCGGGCGCAGGGACAAGAAGCCTTGGAACAGCCGGCCCTTGCCACATTGCGGGCAGCGGCAGGTCAGGGCGACGGTGACGGGAGAAGGTTCGGTCATCTCAGGTTCCAGCCGCACGTCCCGGCAGGACCGGGAGCCGCAATCCGGTGCGCTAGGATTTGCGCCGGCGCGGCAATTGGCAGCGTTGGGGCAGCATTCAGGGCGGCGCGCTTGATGCGCATGATGCAGTTAAGTCTCGGCATCCGAGACCACAAGCGCAACAAAAGAAAAGGGCGGCTTGCGCCGCCCTTTTCGAAGATCTGGCCGAAGGTGCGACCTCAGGGTGCGATCCCGGCAAAATGGGTTCCGGCGCCCCACACATAGATGGCGACGAACAGGAAGATCCAGACCACGTCGACGAAATGCCAGTACCAGGCAGCGAATTCGAAGCCGAGATGCTGCTTCGGGGTGAAATGCCCGGCGTAGACCCGCATCAGACACACGATCAGGAAGATGGTGCCGATGATGACGTGGAAGCCGTGGAAGCCGGTCGCCATGTAGAAGGTGGCGCCGTAGATGTTGCCCTTGAAGCTGAAGGCGGCGTGACCGTACTCGTAGGCCTGCACGCAGGTGAACAGCAGGCCGAGGATGACGGTGAGCCACAGGCCCTTCTTCACGGCCTCGCGGTCGCCTTCGAGCATCGCATGGTGCGCCCATGTCACGGTGGTGCCCGAAGTCAGCAGGATCAGCGTGTTGAGCAGAGGCAGGTGCCAGGGATCGAAGGTCTCGATCGACTGCGGCGGCCAGACGCCGCCGATGAACTCGGCGCGCAGGAACTGCTGGGCATCGCCGGGGAACAGCGCCACGTTGAAATAGGCCCAGAACCAGGCAACGAAGAACATCACCTCGGAGGCGATGAACAGGATCATGCCGTAGCGATGGTGCAGCTGCACGACGCGGGTGTGATCGCCCGCCTCGGCCTCGTTGATGACGTCACGCCACCAGCCGATCATTGTGTACAGCACGCCAAGCGTGCCGGCGGCGAACACCAGCGGCGCCAGGGCGAACGTCTTGTGCATCCAGAAAATAGCGCCAATGGCCATCACGAAGGCCGAGAGTGAGCCTACCACCGGCCACGGCGATGGGTTCACCAGGTGATAGTCGTGATGCTTGGTATGACCCCCAGCCATGTCTTCAGTCTCCGTGTCGATCCAGTTCGGGCGCAAACGTCGCCGCGATTATCCTCAAATACGTCCAGCCGGCGCAGTGCCGGTTTGCGCAACCGGCCGCTGCGGCGTGCGCTGTGGGTAGAAGGTGTAGGACAGCGTCATGCTGAGGTCGCCCTGCGCATCGGCGTCGTTCGCGAGCGCGGGGTCGACATAGAACACGACCGTCATGGCGCGGGTCTCGCCCGGCTTCATGGTCTGATCGGTGAAGCAGAAGCAGTTGATCTTCTGGAAATACGCACCCCAGGCGAGCGGGGTGACGTTGTAGCCGGCGACCCCCTGGGTCTCGCGGGCGACAAGGTTGGTCACGGTGTAATCCACCGTGACCACTTCGCCGAGCCGCACCGAGATCTCGGTGCGCTCCGGCGTGAATTTCCAGGGCAGGCCGGCCGCGATATTGGCGTCGAACCGGACCGTCACCATGCGGTCGAGGGTCTGCGTCGGCAGGCTGGTGGCGACCTGCGTCGTGCCGTTGAAGCCGGTGACGCGGCAGAACCAGTCATAGAGCGGAACGGCGGCATAGGCGGCACCGACCATCAGCGCCACGAAGGCGCCGCAGGACCCGGCGACGACGAGGTCGCGGACAGGTGTCTTTTTCTTTTGCGGCTGCGTGTTCATGTCAAAGCGGTCTGTTCAGGATGCCGGGGCCCTTCACCAGCGTCACCAGGTAGAACAGCACGACCAGCGCGCCGAGCAGGACGGCGAGCGCGATCGAGCGCTGGCGGCGCGCCCGCTTCTGCTCGGGGGTGAGGACGATGCCCTCTTCGTCGCGCTTTTCGTTCATCGTACTCACCATACGAGTTGCCCGAACGACCAGCCAACGCTCTTCTCGACGAGGAGGACGGCGAACAGCAGGAACAGATACAGGATCGAGAAGCCGAACAGGCTCTTGGCGGCTTTCTCGGTGGCCGCGCCCGCCTCGGCATTGCGCAGGCGCAGCGCCGAGCGGACGAACAGGACGCCGCCAACCAGCGCGATGACGCCGTATGCGATGCTGGCGTAGCCGAACAGGTAGGGCAGCACCCCGACCGGGGCGAGCAGCCAGGAATAGAGAACGATCTGGCGCCGGGTCTCGCGGTCGCCGGCGACCACCGGCAGCATCGGAATGCCCGCGCGCGAATATTCGTCGGCGCGAATCAGCGCCAGCGCCCAGAAGTGGGGCGGCGTCCAGACGAAGATGATCAGGAACATCAGCACCGGCTCGATGGCGATGCTGCCGGTCGCGGCAGCCCAGCCGATCACCGGGGGGAAGGCGCCGGCGGCGCCGCCGATTACTATGTTCTGGGGGGTCGAGGGCTTGAGCCAGACCGAGTAGATCACGGCATAGAAGAAGATCGTGAAGGCCAGCAGCGCGGCCGAGAGAACATTGACGAGCAGGCCGAGCGCAACGACCGAGAAAACGGCAAGGAACAGCGCGAAACCGAGAACTTCGCCGCGCGCGATCACGCCCTTGGGGATCGGCCGCTTGGCGGTGCGCGACATCTTCGCGTCGATATCGGCTTCGTACCACATGTTGAGGGCGCCAGAGGCGCCGGCGCCGACTGCAATGAACAGCAGCGCCACGGCGCCGATCACCGGATTCATGTGGCCCGGCGCCGCCACCATCCCGACGAGGGCGGTGAAAACCACGAGCGACATCACTCGTGGCTTCAGCAAAGCGAAGTAATCGCGAGGCGTCGCCAGACTGGGACCCGGATACGCTCCGCCTTTCGCCGCGGAGAGCGGCGAGGGCAGTTGCGTATGATCGGTTTGCATTGACGGCATGGTCTGGCGATCGCTCAAAGGAAGATCACTTGATCTTCGGCAGGACTTCGAACTGGTGGAACGGCGGAGGCGACGACAGCGTCCACTCCAGCGTGGTCGCACCGGGACCCCACGGATTATCCGCAGCCTTTTCCTTGCGGGTGAAGGCGACGATCAGCCCGTAGAAGAAGATCAGGAGGCCAACCGCGGAGATGTAGGAGCCGATCGACGACACGTAGTTCCAGCCTGCATAGGCGTCCGGATAGTCCGCGATACGGCGCGGCATGCCGGCGAGGCCGAGGAAGTGCTGCGGGAAGAACAGGATGTTGACGCCGATGAAGGTCACCCAGAAGTGCAGCTTTCCGATGGTCTCGTTGTACATGTAGCCGGTGATCTTCGGGAACCAGTAGTACCAGCCCGCGAAGATCGTGAAGACGGCGCCCATCGACAGCACGTAGTGGAAGTGCGCGACCACGTAGTAGGTGTCGTGCATCGCGCGGTCGACGCCGGCATTGGCGAGGACGACGCCGGTGACGCCGCCGACGGTGAAGAGGAAGATCATTCCCACGGCCCACAGCATGGGCGTGCGGAACTCGATCGAACCGCCCCACATGGTGGCGATCCAGGAGAAGATCTTCACGCCGGTCGGCACCGCGATCACCATGGTCGCCGCGACGAAATAGGCCTGCGTCGCGGTGTTCATGCCCACGGTGTACATGTGGTGCGCCCACACGACGAAGCCGATGCCGCCGATCGCGACCATCGCGTAGGCCATGCCGAGATAACCGAACACCGGCTTGCGCGCGAAGGTGGCGATGATCTGGCTGGCGATGCCGAAGCCCGGGAGGATCAGGATGTACACTTCCGGGTGACCGAAGAACCAGAACAGGTGCTGGTACAGGATCGGGTCGCCGCCGCCATCCGGCGAGAAGAACGTGGTGCCGAAGTTGCGGTCGGTCAGCAGCATGGTGATCGCGCCGGCGAGGACCGGGAGCGACAGCAGCAGCAGGAACACGGTGACCAGGATCGCCCACACGAACAGCGGCATCTTGTGCAGCGTCATGCCGGGTGCGCGCATGTTGAAGATCGTGGTGATGAAGTTGATCGCGCCGAGGATCGACGAGGCGCCGGCGATATGCAGCGCGAGGATCGCGAAATCGACCGACGGGCCGGGGTGGCCGGTGGTCGAGAGCGGCGCGTAGAGCGTCCAGCCGCCGCCGACGCCCAGGCCGCCCGGCTCACCTTCCACGAACAGCGAGATGAGGAGCAGCGCGAACGAAGCGGGGAGCAGCCAGAACGAGATGTTGTTCATGCGCGGGAACGCCATGTCCGGCGCCCCGATCATCAGCGGCACGATCCAGTTGCCGAAGCCGCCGATCATCGCCGGCATAACCATGAAGAAGATCATGATCAGGCCGTGTGCCGTCGTGAAGACATTGAACATGTGCGCGTCGGCAAAAATTTGCATGCCGGGCTGCTGCAGTTCCAGCCGCATCGCGATCGACAGGATGCCGCCGATCACGCCCGCGAACATTGCGAACCACAGGTACATCGTGCCGATGTCCTTGTGGTTCGTCGAATAGACATAGCGCCGCCATCCGGTCGGGTGGTCATGCGCGTCGTGCGCATGTGGATCGGTCGGGGCGCTGGTATGCGGCGTTGCTGCCATGGTCTTACCCTTCAAGTCGTTCTCGGTTCGCGGCTTTGAGCATGACACACATATTCACGGTGAAATATGCGTGTCCGGCAAGCCACGCTTGCCTTATTGCGCGTTCGGCAGGTCGTTCGCGGCGACGTTGATGCCGTCTTCGGGCTTCGGCGCGTTCGCGAATTTCTTCTTCGCCTGATCGAGCCAGGCTGCATATTCGGCGTCATTCACGACCCGGACCGAGATCGGCATGAAGGCATGATCCTTGCCGCACAATTCGGAGCATTGGCCGTAATAGACGCCCTCACGAGTGGCTCGGAACCAGGTCTCGTTGAGACGGCCGGGCACGGCGTCGATCTTGATGCCGAACGACGGCACCGCGAACGCGTGGATCACGTCGGCGCCGACCACCTGCATGCGGATGACCTTGTTCACCGGGACGACGACCTCGTTGTCGACCGCGAGCAGGCGGGGCTGCCCGGGCTTGAGATCCTTTTCCTGCACCATCAGTGAGTCGAAGCTGAAGCCGTTGTCCGGATAGTCGTAGGTCCAGAACCACTGCTTTCCAGTGGCCTTGATGGTCACTTCGGCCGCCGGAATGGTCAGCTGGTTGAACAGCAGACGGAACGAGGGAATGGCGATCGCGACGAGGATGATCACCGGAACCACGGTCCAGACCACCTCGATCAGCGTATTGTGCGTGGTCTTCGACGGCACCGGATTGGCGCGCGCGTTGAATTTGAAGATGACGATGACGAGCAGAGCCAGCACGAACAGCGTGATCAGGGTGATGATCACAAGCAGGAAGTCGTGAAACCAGGTGAGCTGCTCCATGATCGGCGTTGCCGACTGCTGGAAGCCAAGCTGCCACGGCGAAGGCTGCCCGAGGCCGGCCATCGCCGTCATGGGGACCAGGGATGCCACAGCCACTGCTGCTGCGACCAAGAAATTCTGCACCCGCATGCGCTATTCGCTCCTTCGACAAATCGGCCGTGCGGCGGCCAACCTCACGTTCCTGACGGATGGTGGCTGCCTGATCGCGCGTAAATCGCCAAGGCCAGTGCCTGCGGAAGTGGCGATACGCGCCGGGATTTCGGGAAAAATCCCGGCCTCTCAAACCATAATTCCGCCCGCCTCGCAATGTGCCTGCGCATTGAAATAATGAGACATTCTGCCTATCCCCCCGGCGGCTCGCGTTTGTCGATTTTCGGCCTGAAAAGGACGTTTTTTTACCGTTCGGTCCGTGCTTGACAGCGCCCGGGCCTCGTGGTGCCACCCTTCCTCATCCGCGCAAATGGCGATTCGGCCTGAGTGCCGGCGCCCGCAAACGAGGCTCACATCTCAGCCGGACGGTCACATGCTGATGCCACGACCCGTTAGGCTTGCCGGACTGGTTCGGCTCGCCGGAATTCTCGCCCTGCTGCTGTCGCAGACCGGGCATGCCGATGCGCAGGGCGCGGTCAAATCCGTCCATGGCGACTGGCAGATCCGCTGCGACACGCCGCCCGGCGCCCAGGCCGAGCAATGCGCCCTGATCCAGAGCGTCACCGCCGAGGACCGGGCCAATATCGGCCTGACCGTGATCGTGCTGAAGACCGCCGACAACAAGAGCCGCCTGATGCGGGTGATCGCCCCGCTCGGCGTGCTTTTGCCCTCCGGCCTCGGCCTGAAGATCGACAACACCGATATCGGCCGCGCCGGCTTCGTCCGCTGCCTGCCGAATGGCTGCGTCGCCGAGGTGGTGATGGACGACAACCTGATGAAGCAGTTGCGGACCGGGCAGACCGCAACCTTCATCATCTTCCAGACCCCGGAGGAGGGCATTGGCTTCCCGATGGCGCTGAAGGGCTTTGGCGAAGGCTACGACAAGCTTCCCTGAACTTCCCAAGAACTACCCAAGAATTTCCCGGTGCCAAGGCGGTGCAATGCTTCCTGATCAGACGCTTTTTCTGACGCAATTATTGACTCTCTGGGCCGTCCTCGATCCGATTAGCCACCTGCCCATGTTCATCGGCGCCACCCCGGATTTCACCGGGCAGGAGCGGCGTCGCGCGGCGGTGATCTCGATCCTGATGGCCTTCGTGATCCTCGGGGTGTTCGGCTTCGCCGGCCAGTTCCTGCTCTCGGCCATGGGCATATCGCTGCTGTCCTTCCAGATCGCGGGCGGGATCGTGCTGTTCCTGTTCGCGATTTCCATGGTGCTGGGCGACAGCGCGCACGGGCCCATCGTGCCGGCGAAGCGCGCAGATTCCGCCGCGCGGCGCGATGCGGTGATGCAGGTGGCGGTCTATCCGCTCGCCATCCCGATCATCGCGGGCCCCGGCGGGTTGCTGACGATTGTCCTTCTGATGGACAACAACCGCTACTCGCATTTTGAGCAACTGGAGACGCTGGGCGCGCTCGCCCTCGTGCTGGCCGGAATGCTGGTCATTTTCCTCGCTGGCGACCGGATCGAGCGGGTGACCGGGCGCGGCGTGACCCAGTTGATGCGCCGGATCATGGGGCTCCTCCTGGCCGCGCTCGCGGTCAATCTGGTGCTGACCGCGCTGGCGGCCTGGCTCAAGCTGCCGTCGATCTGAGGCGGTCGGAGAAGGGGCCGGTTTTCGGATGGCCCTGAAAGGCTTCGGCGAGGGCTCGGCAAGCTGCCGTAGGCCTCGTGGGAGGCCGGGTCCAGCCCGGCCTTTTTTGCCGAGGCCGGGCAATCGGTTCGCGTCTGCCGGAAAAGGAAGCGAGATTTTTACGCTTGACGTACATCGTCAAGATCATAACATTGAAGCATGATCCTGAGCTACCGGGATAAACGAACAAAGCAATTTGCTGATGGAGAGTTTGTCCCTGCGTTTCAGGGTTTTGAAAGGCAGGCGTGGAAGCGCCTCGACATACTCGATGCTGCGGTCTCGATCGCCGATCTGAAAAACCTGCCGAGCAATCGTCTGGAAGCCTTGCACGGCGACCGGGCCGGGCAGTTTTCCATACGCATCAATCAGCAATGGAGAATCTGCTTCACCTGGCCGGCCGGCGAGCTTGGCCCATCCAATGTCGAGATCGTCGACTACCATTAAGAAGGAGGAAAACAAAAATGCCCCGCCCAGCCATCCACCCCGGCGAGATTCTGGCCGACGAGCTCGAAGACATCGGCGTGACGCCGACCGAGCTGTCGCGCCAGATCGCCGTGCCGCCGAACCGGATCACGCAGATCATCCAGGGCAAGCGCGCGATCACCGGGGATACCGCCTTGCGCCTGGGTCACTGGTTCAAGACCAGTCCGCAGTTCTGGCTCAATCTGCAGGCCGCCTACGATTTGCGGATCGCGACTGAGGAGATCGGCCCCGCGGTCGCCAAGCTTCCAACCCGGCCGACGACCGGCAAGACAGAGCGGACGAAGCAGCCCGGCGTCGCGTGAGTTTTGGGGGGAGTTAAGCGAGCATCAGCATTCCGATGGCGCTGAAGCGTTTCGACAAGCTGCGGTCGGTCTGCCAATGAAAGTGGCCCCCGCGAACGGCTGGATTGCTTCGTCGCTTCGCTTCTCGCAATGACCGCAGTCATAGTCCCCGTCATTGCGAGGAGCGCATCGCGCGACGAAGCAATCCACGGGCCGTCATACTCAAGCCAAGCGCCATTGTGGGGCCGTCCGCGGCACACCCTTGCGCTGCAGGATTTCTAGGCTTATATTCCTCTCATGCGCCTTTACCCATTCCACCCCACTTCCCCCATAGCACGGCTCCGCGTGCGGCCCGATCATGACGACCCGGCCGCGGTGGTTGGGCGGTACGGGCCGAGACAGCCGCACACCGACGCCACGGTGGCGGCGGTCCGCCGCCTCATTGAGCAGAGCACGCTGAATTACCGCCAGATCGCGGCCCGCACCGGCGTCAGCACCGGCAGCATCTCGAACTGGACGCGCGACGGGGGCTGGAAACGGCCGCCGTTTGCGCCGCGCGCCTGCGACACGATTCCGACACCGCGCGCCACGGCAAAGCTGAAGCGCCGCATGCTCGGGGCGCGCCTCCAGGCGCTTGCCGAGCGCCATCTTCGCGAGCTGGAGGAGGGCGCGTGCGTCGATCCGGTCAAGCTTGGCGAGGCGCTGGAACTGCTCAACATGGCGCGGCTCGCCGCCAATCCCAGGCGCCGGCCCAGACGCCGGCGGGGCGAGATCGCGCCGGAGCCGCCGTCGCGGCCGATCGGAGAATTGTGCGCGGGCGGGGTGGACCTCTCCCGCGCGCCACGTGCGGCGCTCGAGGATTTTCTGGCCAACCGCGAGCGGCCGCCCGAGCAAGACTTGCCGCCGCGCGGCAGTCGCCGGTCGCGGCGCTGGCGGGAACATGCGCGGATGAGGGAGCGGTAAGGCGTCATTCCGGGGCGCGCCACAGGCGCGAGCCCGGAATCCATAACCACGGCTGCGGCGTTTGGATTCCGGGCCCGGCGCTTCACGCCGTCCCGGAATGACTGTTGGATTGTGTAATTCACTACTATGTTGTGACCCATGACCGACACATCCCCCACCGCTTCCCTCATCGACCGCGCCGGCCTCGACCGGGGGCGCGTCAAATCCATCATCTCCAAGGGGCTCGAGGGCGCCGATGACGGCGAACTTTTCCTCGAATACCGCCAGTCCGAGGCCCTGGGCTTCGACAATGGCCGCCTGAAGCAGGCGACCTATGACACCGCGCAGGGGTTTGGCCTGCGGGCGGTCAAGGACGACGCCGTGGGCTATGCCCACGCCTCGGATCTCTCGGAGGCCGCGTTGATCCGCGCCGCCGACGCGGTGCGCGCGGTGAAGGGCGGCTACACCGGCCGGTATTCCGATGCGCCGGGCCGCACCAATGTTCGGCTCTATGGGGACGAGAACCCGCTCGAGGCGCCGGGCTTCGAGGCGAAGGTGAAGCTCCTGCAGGAGATCGACGCCTATGCCCGCGCCAAGGACCCGCGGGTGCGCCAGGTGAGCGCGAGCCTCGGCGCGTCCTGGCAGGTGGTGGAAATCCTGCGCGCGGACGGCGAGATCTACCGCGACGTCCGTCCGATGGTTCGCATCAACGTGTCGATCGTTGCGGGCGAAGGCGACCGTCAGGAGACCGGCGGCCATGGCTATGGCGGCCGCGAGGGCTATGCCCGCTTCATCGAGACAGCCGCCTGGCGCGGCGCGGTGGACGATGCGGTCCGGCAGGCGCTGGTCAATCTGGAATCGGTGCCGGCTCCGGCCGGAGAGATGGACGTGGTGCTGGGCGCCGGCTGGCCGGGCGTGATGCTGCACGAAGCCATCGGCCACGGGCTGGAAGGCGACTTCAACCGCAAGGGCACATCGGCCTTTGCCGGCCTGATGGGACAGCAGGTGGCCGCCAAGGGCGTCACCGTGCTCGACGACGGCACGATCCAGTCGCGCCGCGGCTCGCTGTCGATCGATGACGAGGGAACGCCGAGCGGCAAGACCGTGCTGATCGAGGACGGCATCCTCGTCGGCTACATGCAGGATCGCCAGAATGCGCGGCTCATGAACATGAAGCCGACCGGCAACGGCCGCCGCGAGTCCTACGCGCATGTGCCGATGCCGCGCATGACCAACACCTACATGCTGGCCGGCGACCGCACGCCGGGCGAGATCATCGCTTCGGTCAAGAACGGCATCTATGCCGTGAATTTCGGCGGCGGCCAGGTCGACATCACTTCGGGCAAATATGTGTTCCAGTGCACCGAGGCCTACCGGATCGAAAACGGCAAGATCGGCGCGCCGGTGAAAGGCGCCATGCTGATCGGCAACGGCCCGACCGACCTGCATCGCATCTCGATGGTCGGCAACGACCTCGCGCTCGATCACGGCATCGGGACCTGCGGCAAGGCCGGGCAGGGCGTGCCGGTCGGGGTCGGTCAGCCGACGCTGCGCATGGACCGGATCACCGTCGGCGGCACGGGGTGACGAGGAGCATTTCCGAGTGAGCGAAGCCGAGCGCGTTGAGGTCGAGCTTGATCGAGAGGCAATAGAAGCGGCCGCGGCCGCCGGGCTCGACCTGTCTCAAGTTCTGCTGGAAGCGCTGCGCCGCAGGTTGCCCGACTTGCATGCCCGGGAAGGAGACCAGGCCGCTCACGAGTGGTATAAGGAAAACAAAGCGGCTGTAGATTGGTACAATCGATTCATCGAAGAGCACGGGTTGTTTTCTGACGGCGTGCGGATGTTTTGATTGATCAACCAATTCGACATCGTCGAGAATCTTAACCCAGTCAGTCGCCGGGAATACCCTTTTCTTCTTGTCCTGCAGCATGGGCGCATTGCTTCTATTCGAAGCGTCATCGTCGCGCCTTTGACTCGATCACCTGGCTCCGCCGAAGAGACAAAGCTGCACCCAACCATTGAGTTGAGCAGCGGTCGCTATTTCGTCGTGATGCAAGAATTGGCTGCGGTGCCAAGAGCGGTATTGGGCAAGACGGTTGAGAATATGACGGTGCAGCGCTACGCCATTATCGCGGCGCTCGATCTGCTCTTCACCGGCATCTAGAAATACGCGATCAGCCGCCCGCAGGCCGCGACGGCGAGCCACAGCGCAATCGACGTCACGCCGATCAGGCGGGCGCGGACCGGCAGCGGCGTATGCGGCTGCAGGTCGCGCACGCGCGGCGCGATCGCATATTCGAACCAGGCGATGTTGATGAGCGCGAGTGCGATCAGCAGCAGCTTGATCTGAAACACCTGGTTCAGGACGATATGGCTGGCCTCCGCGACGAACAATACGGTGCCGGATGCGACCAGCCCGACAAATCCCAGGATTGCGATGAGACGCGCGCGCGCGAGCATGCTGCCGGGCCATGTCGCCTGGAAAAAGCCCGCGAGCCGGAGGTCCATCACCGCGACCGCACCGAAGAAGATCATCAGCGAGAGGATGTGCGCGACATTCGCGGCCATATAGGCATAAGGCGATTGCCGGATGGCCGCGGCAAGACTCGATCCCTCGATGGCGACGAAAATCGCCGGTGCGGCGTCGGTCATCAGCGCATCTCGACGGTCTTGCCGTCCACCGTGATGCGCTCGGCGCGCATCTCGTCTTTCTCGACGGTCGATGCATAGCCATAGGCGGACACGGTCTTTCCAACGGCGACCATGTCCCTGGTGGCGCCGCGATTCATCATGCGAAAGGTCGGCGCGAGCGTCACCGTCCACACCTTGTCCGGCGCCTTGACGGTGATGGTGGCGTGCGGATTTTCGTATTTCGATGACTGGATCGTGCCGTTCACCGTGATCGGCTTTGCGGCATCGTAGCTGCCCCATCCGTGATGGGCGGCGGCGCTGCCACAGGCAATGGCGACAGCAGCGACGGAAAGAGCAAAGCGCTTCATGGTGTCACCTCCTCGTTTTCACCAGAGCTAACGCACGACACCGGAAATGCAGCAGGGCTTGCGGCGTGGCCGCGTGATCCGATCCTTGAGATAGCAACGCGCCGATGCGCCGCTATAGCCGGGCCGGACATAAGTGAAGGCGCGGCATCGGGCATCGGCCTGGCAGGCCTTGGCGCAGCTAGCGCCCGTCGCATCGGGCGCGATGTCGAACGACCGATAGTCGCCGCCGGGCCGTTCGATCGAATACTCCCGCGGACCGACTTTCGGCACGACGAGCCCGGCGCCGCGGACACCGGCGACGCAACAACTGTCTTCCTTGGCGGGCGTCACGCGGTTCATCAGCCGGCACATGGCCTCACGTGCCACAGTCCCAGGATAGGAGAAGCTCCAGGCGCGGCAGCGGCTGTCGCGATCGCAGCGTGCGGCGCAGGCGGCCGGATCGCCGCTGCGCAGCGGCGCGCTGCTGTAGGCGGCGCCGGGGCGGTCGAACCCGACCTGCGCATGCACCGCGCTGCCCCACGCGAGCGCCAGCAGGCAAACGGCAAGCGTCACGAGGCGCCGGTTCATTGCCGGTTAATTCCCAAGCCTGAATATCCGGAAGTTCCCCATGGGGGGCATGCTAGAAGCGTCGCTGCTGGCATGCGAGCCTCGATTGCTGCGGACGCGAAGTCGTGAACACAACGAGCCTTGTAGCTGTTGAAAATTGGTCATTGTGCGCGGCAGCATGACGCAGTCCTTCGCACCAACGCTCCGGCAGGGACGCGATCATGCCCCTGCGCAGTGACCGCGCCGATGGCTGGTCACCTGCTGACCTTGCATCCATCGCCGTCCTGGCCGGGCTGTGTGTCCTGGTCGTTCTGGTTTTCCGCGACTACGGGATCTCGAACGACGAGGAAGTCCAGCACCGCTATGGCGAGCTGATCGTCAATTATTACGCCAGCGGTTTTCGCGACACCGCGCTGTTCAATTACAAGAACCTCTATCTCTATGGCGGCCTGTTCGACATCCTCGCGGTCGGCGCGGCCAATCTGCTTCCATTCGATCCGTTCCTGATCCGGCACTTCATGTCGGGAATGATCGGCGTGGCAGGCATCGCCGGAGTCTGGGCGACGGCGCGCCTCGTCGGTGGTCCCCGCGCAGGACTGATCGCGCTGGTCGCGCTTGCGATCTCCGGGCCGTATTTCGGCAGCATGTTCAATCACACCAAGGATGTGCCGTTTGCCGCGGCCATGATTGGTGCGATCTATTTCCTGCTGCGCGCCGGCCGCGACCTGCCGAAGCCGCGCTGGATCGATGTGATCGGCTTCGGTCTCATGCTCGGCGCGGCCACCGGTCTGCGGGCGATGGGGCTGCTGCTGCTCGGCTATGCCGGCGTTCTCGTGCTGATGTCGCTTCCGCGTCCGCTTCGTTTCGCGGAGGCCGCCGCATTCGGATTGACATCGGCTTTGCGGTTCGCGCCGGCGGTGCTGATCGGCTATCTGATCATGATCGCGTCCTGGCCGTGGGCGGCGCTGGCGCCGCTCAATCCGCTGCGCGCCATCTTCTCCTTCGCGCATTTCCACTACGAGATCCGCACCATCGTCGCCGGTGAGGTGTACCGGATGGCCGAGGTGCCGTGGTGGTACGTGCCGTTCTATCTCGCCATCAAGGTGCCGCTCGTCATTTACGCGGGGGCGCTCTGCGCGGTCATCGTATCGGCGCTGGCGCTCGTCCGCAGCAGGCCGATGTCGATCCTGCGCCGCCATGTCGAGACCGCGTTCATTGCCTTCGTCGCGATCTTCCCGGTGCTGTGCGAAGCGCTGACCGAAGGCCCGGCCTTCACCGGCATGCGGCATTTCCTGTTCGTGGTGCCGCCGCTCGCGGTGCTTGCCGGAATTGGCTTTGATGCGCTGCTGACCGCGATGTCACCGCGCCGATGGCTCACAAGTGCCGCCGGCGCAGCCCTCGCACTGGTCTTCGCCTGGAATGCAAGCGTGCTGGTCCGCCTGCATCCTTACCAATACATGGCCTACAATGAACTGGTGGGCGGACTCGAAGGCGCGGCGCGCCGCTACGAGATGGATTACTGGGTCAACATGATGCCGGAGGCGGTGCGCGCGTTGCACGACTATCTCGGGCTCGAGAACGAGAAATCGCCCCAGACCTACTCGGTCGGCGTCTGCGGCGAGAAGTTCGCCTTCGACAATTACGCCGACAAGCGTCTGCGGGCCCAGCCCGGCTGGCTCGAGGCCGATTTCTTCATCGCACCGACCCAGATGAATTGCGACCAGCTGGTCGATGGCCGCGTGATCGCCACGATCCGGCGCTTCGGCGTGCCGATCGGTGTGGTGAAGGACCGCCGCGGCCTGACGCAGAAGGCGCTGAACCAGCCCTTCGGCGCGACTCAAAATTAAAGCGCCCGCCGGGGAGGAACCGGGCGGGCGCTTGATCCGCGCCGTGCGAGGGGACACACGCTGTGGCGGATCCGTCCAGCCGGCTGGGCAGGTCCGGCTGACGATTCAGATCGTGTGGTGCGCGCTGCGGTCGGTGCGCGGACGGCGGAAGCCGTCATCCCGAACCGGCCCTGCCGCCGCAATCCGCGCATCGCCGACGCGGCTGCGCCGGTGGACGCGCTTTGCCTGCGCCCGGTCGGCGAGGATGTCGGTCGGATCGCGCCACATCGGCTGCGCATAGGCGTCGCGCAAGTCGCTGCGGTTCAGCCCGATATCGGCGAGCATCCGGTCATCCATGCCGGCCAGCATTCTGGCGCGGCGGCGATTCTTCAGCGCCCGCGCGAGTTTCCGCATTCCGTTCAGCGCGATCGCGAAAGCGGCACGGACCAGTGCCGGCTCGCGGCGCTGTCTGCGGATCGGCTGTGAACTGCAAATCGCGGCCATGGGATGCTCCTGTCGGACGTGTGGGCGCAAGAAACCCTTCGCCACAGGACCTCACCCTGGGCGACCCGATTTCCGGGGCCGAATGCATTGAACGAAACTCCATATGTCATTGCGCCATTGATAAGTGAAACGAATGTTTATAATCTCAAACATCAACAGTGATGATGATAGAGACAGGCGCCGCGAAGGCGCATGGGTGTCCCGATGACCGCATTGATCGATATCGACCAGCTGCGCACCTTCATCGCGATTGCGGAGACCGGCAGCTTCACCAAGGCAGCGGACGTGGTTCACAAGACCCAATCCGCGGTGTCCATGCAGATGAAGCGGCTGGAGGAACGCCTCAACAAGCCGATTTTCGCCCGCGACGGCCGCGCCTCGAAGCTGACCGAGGACGGCGAGCGCCTGCTCGATTACGCGCGGCGCATCGTGAAGCTCAATCTCGAAGCGCTCGCGGTATTTTCAGGCCCTGAACTCTCCGGCCGCGTGCGGCTCGGCGTACCCGACGATTATGCCGATCGCTATCTGCCGGAGATCATGGCGCGCTTCTCGCGGTCCTATCCCGGCGTCGAACTGACGGTTCTGTGCGAACCGTCGATCGATCTGCTGCGCCGTATCGACGCCAACGATCTCGACCTCGCGATCATCACCGCGACTGATACCCAGCGAACCGCCGAACAATTCCGGCAGGAGCGTCTGCTGTGGGTGACCTCGGTGCGGCACGCGACCCATACCGAGAACCCGCTGCCGCTGGCGCTCGGCAAGCAGAGCTGCGCGTGGCGCCGCATCGCCCTCGAATGTCTGGAGAGCATCGGCCGCCGGCACCGGGTGATCTATACGAGTTCGAATGCCGGCGCCTATGTCGCGGCGGTGTTGTCGGGACTTGCGGTCTCCGTGGTGCCGGAATCCACCTTGCGGCCGGGTATGCGGGTCCTGACCCCGGCGGATGGTTTCCCGGACCTGCCCCATTGCCGCATCGGGCTCGTGCGCAATCCGCATGAGAGTTCGGCGCTGGCCGATGCGCTGGCCGAGCACGTCATTTCCTCGCTCGACAACCTGTCGGACGCCGCACGCGCCGCGGAATAGAAGCGTTTTCGACGCCGCTATTTCTTCGCTGGCCGCAGCACCAGGATGTTGCCGACAAGCACGGCCGCAAGACCGAGCGCGGCGACAATGGTCCACTGGAAGTTCTCGACCACGGTCGAGACCGCAAGCGCGATGACCGGTCCCAGCACCGTGACATAGGCCGCGCGATCCGCGCCGATGCGTTTGAGCAGCGTGAGATAGCAGGCGAAGGCCAGGACCGAGCCGATCAATGCGAGATAGGCGAGGCCGAGGAGATAGGGCAGGGTCCATTCGACTGTGAAGGAATGCCCACTGACGGCGGCATAAAGGGCAAGTCCGGCTGCACCGTACAGCATGCCGTAGCCGGTGGCCGCGAACACCGGGATTTGCCGCTTCGACAACAGCGCCGACACGATGTTTCCAAAGCAGAACATCAGCGTGCCCGCGATGCTCAAGCCAAGCCCGATCAGCGCGCCGCGCGGGAAGGCGTGGCCAGCAAATTGCGGATAGAACAGCGCCGCCATCCCGATAGTGCCGAGCAGGCCGCCGGCAACCACCCTGCGATCGACCGGCGCGCCGAGAAACAGCGCCCCGAGCCACACGTTGAAGAACGAGGCCAGCGAGAATGCGATCGACAGCAAGCCCGACGGCAGCGTTTCCGCCGCGTGGTAGTAGAGCAGGAAATTGAGCGAGAACATCAGCAGGCCGAGCAGCGCGAACCGGGCGTGATCGCTCACGCCATAGCGCAGGCTCTCGCCGCGAAAGGCCGCAAGCCCAAGCATGACGGGCGCGGCAAACAGGAAGCGCCAGAGCACGGAGACGTCCGGCGAAACGACGCCGACCTGGAAATGAATCCCGATCCAGGCAAAGCCCCAGGCCAGAACGACGATGGCATACAGGGTGAGGTCGTACGGGGTCAGCCTGGCGCGGGTCAGCATAGGTCGGCCGCCTTGGCTCCGATGGCCTGCACCAGAGCGGCCGGCGCGATTTCGATCTGAAGCCCGCGCCGTCCGCCGTTCACAAGGACGGTCGGATGCGAAAGCGCGGCACGCTCGATGAAGGCGGGGGCACGCTTGCGCTGTCCGAGCGGCGAGATGCCTCCGACATGATAGCCGGTGAAACGCTCCGCCTCCGCCGGGGGCAGCATCGCGGCGTCTTTCACACCGGCTGCGGCTGCGAGCCGTTTCAAACTGACCTCGCGGTCGGATGGCGCAAGCACGCAGACGACTGCGTTGCCGGCCTTGGCCATCAGTGTCTTCAGGACGCGCTCCGGCGCGATCCCGAGCGCTTCAGCCGCCTGCATGCCGATCCGCGCGGCGTTCGGGTCATAGTCGTATTCATGCAGCGTGAAGGCCATGCCGGCCTTCTCGAGTGCTGTGGTCGCTGGCGTGGCCTTGGCCATTTGCTCTTCTCTTACCTCTCCCCGCTTGCGGGTAGAGGTCGATTTGCGAGCGAAGCGAAGCAAATCGGGTGAGGGGGAGTCGACCATATTCTCGATTTCAATCGATTCCCCCTCACCCGGCTCGCTGCTAGCGCCGCTCGCCACCCTCTCCCTGCAAGCGGGGAGAGGGAAAAAGAGACGCATTGGCTGCTAATACGCATACTCGCTGAAGACGGGCTCGACCGAGCCGCCCCAGGCGCCGTGATACTTCGCCAGCAGTTCTTCGGCCGGAGTGGTGCCGAGAGCGACCAGTTCGTCCAGCGGCTCGAGATATCTGGTTTCGTCCTCGCCGCCGGCATTGAGGCGGCGGCGGCGCGTCAGGCCTTCGCGCGCGAGCTTCAGCGTCTCTTCGGCCAGCGACAGCATGGTGCGATTGCGGATGGTCGCGGCGAATCCTTGTTTCGGCACGTCGTCGCGCAGCTTCTGGCGCTCGTCCGCGGTCCAGTCCTTCACCAGGTCCCACGCGGCATCGAGCGTGGCATTGTCGTAGAGGATGCCGACCCAGAAGGCGGGCAGCGCCGGCAACCGCCGCCACGGTCCGCCATCGGCGCCGCGCATTTCGAGGTAGCGCTTCAGGCGCACCTCCGGGAAGATCGTGGAGATGTGGTTCGCCCAGTCGGAAATGGTGGCGCGCTCGCCGGGCAATTGCTTCAGCTTGCCGGCGAACAGGTCGCGGAACGACAGGCCCGACACGTCGATGTATTCGTCGCCGCGCTTGATGAAATACATCGGCACGTCGAGCGCATAATCGACCCAGCGCTCGAAGCCCATGCCGTCTTCGAACGCCCAGGGCAGCATGCCGGAGCGGTCCGGGTCGGTATCGCGCCAGACTTCCGAGCGGAAGGACAGAAAGCCGTTGGGCTTGCCTTCGGTGAACGGCGAATTGGCGAACAGCGCGGTCGCGACCGGTTGCAGCGCCAGCGAAACCCGCAGCTTCTTGACCATGTCGGCTTCCGACGAGAAGTCGAGATTGGTCTGCACCGTGCAGGTCCGGTACATCATGTCGAGGCCGAGATTGCCGACCTTCGGCATGTATTGGGTCATGATCCGGTAGCGGCCTTTCGGCATGACCGGGATCTGGCTCCGGGTCCATTTCGGGTTCATGCCGAGCCCGAGGAAGCCGATGCCGAGGGGGCGCGCGACTTCGCGGACCTGGGCGAGATGCGCCATCAGCTCGGTGCAGGTCTGGTGCACGGTCTCGAGCGGCGCGCCGGACAGTTCGAACTGCCCGCCCGGCTCGAGCGAAATGGCGCCGCCGCCGGTGACGTCGAGAAGCCCGATGATGTTGTCGCGCTCCATGATCGGCTCCCAGCCGAGCAGGAGCTGCATGCCTTCGAGCAGGGCACGGATGCCGCGCGGTCCGTCATAGGGGACCGGCTCGTGGCGATGCACGGTGAACGGAAACTTCTCGTGTTCGGTGCCGATTCGCCATTCGGCTTTCGGCTTGCAGCCCTTCTCGAGCCACGCGACGAGTTCGTCGCGGTGCTCGACGGGTGTCATGTCGATCTGGTCACGGGCCATCAAGGAATCCGGCAAAAAGGGCCGCGACCATACACGCGCCCCCGCGGAAAGGGCAATCAGCGTAAGGCCGGGTTCAGAACTGCGCGCCGATGTATTGACCTGCGGACTTATATGGGTTGCGACACGCGGCTTGTTAGCTTCAGCGGATCGGACATAACCGTTTCATGACGCCCCCGTCACGGCAGATCGTGCTTAATCTTGGCGAAACCCTGCTGGTCGCCAGCATCGGCGGCGCAACCCTGACCCTTGCCGGCGTCCCGGCCGGATGGCTGTCCGGTTCGATGATCGCGGTGGCGCTCGCGGCGCTCGCCGGCCGCCCGATGGCGGTGCCGACGCCGCTCGGGCGGGTGGTCTTCGTCCTGATCGGCATTTCGCTTGGCGGCGCGGTCACGCCGGAAACGCTGCAGGGGGTCGCCACCTGGCCGCTCAGCGTGGTGCTGCTATGCCTCGGGATGACGTGCGCGATGTTCGGCAGCGCGCTGTATCTGAGACGGGTGCATGGCTGGGACATGCTGTCGGGCCTGTTCGGGTCGGCGCCCGGGGCGCTGTCGCAGGTGATGGCCTATGCCACGCAGTATCATTCGGATCTGCGCGGGATCGCGATCGTGCAGACGATCCGGGTGGTGATTCTGACCGCGCTGCTGCCGGTCGGACTGGCCCTGTTCGGGCTGATCCCGGCGGCGCCCGCGCCGAGCGCCCCTCCCGTCACCGATTCGGTTCTGGAGCTTGCGCTGCTGGTGCTGATCTCGTCCGCCTCCGCGATCCTCGCCCATTACGTCCGCTTCCCCGGCGGCCTGATCTTCGGCGCGATGCTGGCGTCCGCGGTCCTGCATGGTTCGGGGCTGATCCATGCCTCGATGCCGTGGTGGATCGTCAGCGCGGTCATGGTGGGTCTCGGGGCGATCACCGGCTCGCGCTTCGCCAATACCGACATGCGCCTGGTGTTCAGGCATTTCGGGGCGGCGCTCGGCTCGTTTTCGGTCTCGGTCGCGATCGTGGCGGTGTTCGCGGCCGCCGCCGCTCTGACGGTCGACCTGAACCTTCCCGATGTCGTGGTGTCGTTCTCGCCGGGCGCGCTGGACGCCATGATGATCCTGGCGCTCACCCTGCATCTCGACCCGATCTTCGTCGGCGCGCACCATGTGGCGCGCTTCATGCTGATCTCGGCGGCGCTGCCGCTGTTCGTTCGGATCTACGGGCAGATGCCGCCGCCGGCGGCGTTGAAGCCGCCCGAGAAACGGCCGATGCAGGAGGATTGACGATGTTGTCATTCCGGGACGCGTCGGCAGGCGCGGGCCCGGAATCCGTACTCTCGGTGGTGGTTATGGATTCCGGGCTCACGAGCTACGCTCGCCCCGGAATGACGCCAAGCTATTCCGCCGCGAGCGTGCGGTTGAGATTCATGCCGAGCCGCTCCCAGACGTCGATGAGCGCATTGGCGAGCGCATCGATCATCTTGTCGTCGTGGTACGGCGAGGGCGTCACGCGCAGCCGCTCGGTGCCTTTCGGCACCGTCGGATAATTGATCGGCTGGATATAGATGCCGTGATCGGTGAGCAGCATGTCGCTCGCCGCCTTGCACTTTTCCGGGTCGCCGACGGCGATCGGCACGATGTGCGTGTCGCTCGGCATCACCGGCAGACCGGCCGCGGTGAGCACCGCCTTGACGCGCGCGACCCGCTCCTGGTGCTTGTCGCGCTCCCATTGCGAGGACTTCAGATGCCGGATCGAGGCGGCCGCCGCGGCGCAGACCGCAGGCGGCAGCGCGGTGGTGAAGATGAAGCCCGGCGCATAGGACCGCACCGCGTCGCACATCGCGCGGCTTCCGGCGATATAACCGCCGAAGCAGCCGAACGCCTTGCCCAGCGTGCCTTCGATCACGTCGAGGCGATGCATCACCCCGTCGCGCTCGCAGACGCCGGCGCCGCGCTTGCCGTACATCCCGACCGCGTGGACCTCGTCGATATAGGTCATCGCGCCGTATTTATCGGCGAGATCGCAGATCGCGGAGATCGGGGCGATGTCGGCATCCATCGAATAGATGCTCTCGAACAGAATCAGCTTCGGCCGGTCCGGTCCGGCCTCGATCAGCAGTTGTTCGAGATGGGCGAGATGGTTGTGGCGGAAGATCTTCTTCTCGCAGCCGGACTGCCGCACGCCCTCGATCATCGAATTGTGGTTGTAGGCGTCCGACAGGATCAGGACGTTCGGGATCAGTTTGGCGAGGGTCGAGATGCCGGTCTGGTTCGAGACGTAGCCGGACGTGAAGATCAGCGCGGCTTCCTTGCCGTGCAGGTCAGCGAGTTCGGCCTCGAGCTCGACCAGCGGATGGTTGGTGCCGGAGATGTTGCGGGTTCCGCCGGCGCCGGTGCCCATGCGGGTGGCGGTCTCGACCATGGCGCCGATGACCTTGGGATGCTGACCCATCCCGAGATAGTCGTTCGAGCACCACACGATGATCTCGCGCGGCCCTTCCGGCGAGTGCCAGATCGTCTGCGGGAACCGGCCGGCGATGCGTTCCAGGTCCGCAAATACGCGATAACGCCGCTCGTCATGCAGGCGGTTCAGGGCGTTATCGAAAAAGGCCTTATAGTTCATGGCGATAGAGTATCCCGCGGCGGACCACTCAGGTTTTGTCGCACCGGTGGGCGCGGCCGTTCAACTTCCACAGGGGTTTTAGAAGCGTTCAAGCATGTTTGTCGAGCCATGGCTGTCCTAAATTCATTGCAGGGCAGCCTTGATTTCCCTCAAAACGGCCTCGGCGCAGGGCCGTAATCGTCATGTCGAAGTCCGGAAACGGCCGGGAACCAGCCGCCGGATCGCACGTTCAACACCCGGTAAGATCATTCGATCGGAGGTTGAACATGGGGCGTGGGCTGCTGCTATGGCTGATTGGAATTCCGTTGCCGATCATTCTGGTGATCTGGCTGTTCGGCGGGCTGAGCTGATCTGGTGATCGTCGCAATGCGCAGGGCCGCCCTCTCAAGGGGCGGCTCATTGCGTTCTCCGGTCACCGCGTTGGCCAGTCACGGATTGCGCCGGGCGTCCGCCTCGATCGCCTGTTCCAGTTTGCGGCTGAGCAGCCAGGAGATGGCGAGGAACACCACCAGCATCGCCAGACTGAGCCCCGAAACGGCCTCGCCGAGGACCTTGTCCGAAACCTTGCCGAAGGCGTAGCCCGCCAGAACCATCGAGATCGCCCAGATCGCGGCGCCGATCAGATTCAGGATCACGAACGTGCCCCACGACATTCTGGACAGGCCATAGGCGAAGGCGCCCAGCCCGCGAATGCCGTACGGAAAGCGGTGAACCAGCGGCAGCCAGAGCGCGTGCCGGTCGACGAGCCGCTTCACCATCGCGGCATGCCCGGAGATCCGCGGCCAGCGGCCGAGCAGCCTTTCGCCATAGCGGCGTGCGAGCCAGAACCGGAATACGTCGCCCGCAAAACTTCCCGCGAAACAATAGACAATCGTCATTTTCAGATCGAGCACGCCGAGCTGCGCGGCATAGCCGGCGAAAAGCGCCA
>JAEWHY010000266.1 GCA_023387555.1 Pseudomonadota bacterium | reverse complement strand
CTCCCGGTCCGCTGCGCGGACCGACCTCCCCCTTCCAGTGGGAGGTGAAGGGAGCGAATTGCATACGCAGCGATACGCATCAGGCGGCTTTGCCGGGTGAACCGGGAATGTGATCGCTTGGATCCCAGCCGGATTTCTCGGCGAGGTCGAATTGCGCGGCCCAGTCCAGGGTGTGCTGGTCGAGATCGGTGTGCAGGGTGTCGTTGAAGCGGTTTTGCCAGCCGAACAGCGCGATCACCGCGGTCATCTCCACGATCTGCGGCGTGGTGAAATGCTGCTTCACCCGCGCGAAGATTTCGTCGGTGACGGCATTCGGCACGACAGAGGCGCCGCGCGCATAATCGAAGGCCGTGCGTTCGGCATCGGTGAACAGCGGCGAGGTCTCGTAATCCCAGATGGCGTTCAGCTTTTCGTCGGTAACGCCCCAGCGCGATGCGCTCGAGATATTATGCGCCTGGCAGAACTGGCAGCCGGCGGTGCGGCTCGAGATATAGGCGATCAGAAAGCGGAAGCCGCGGTCGAGGGTGCCTTCGTCGCGGATCACCGCCTTCGACAGGTCCATCAGCGCGGCGAGGATCGGCGGCCGGTGCGCGAGCTGGAGGTAGCTGTTCGGGATGTAGCCGTTCGATTTCTCGATGACGTCGAAGCGTTCCTTGAACTCTTGCGGCAAGGTGTTGCGGTCGGCGCGTTCAATGCGGGCCATGGGCGTCTCCGGTGCTTTTGCCGGTATCACACCTCGCCCGCATTCATTCTGCAAGCCGACAAAATGTTATGGATTGATACGATAGGGATATGAATATCCCGCTCAGTGGTGACGCCGGTGGTGCTGGTGCTGCTGCTGCGAGCCCGAGGCAGGCAGATAGCCGCGTAATTCGCGATAGCGCGTGGTCTGCTCCGGCGTCAGCAGCTCCATCATCGCAAGGTGATACTTGAGATGGGTCTCTCGAAGCTCTCCCTGCAGCCGCGCGATATCCTGCGTCATCCGGCCGAGGCTGGCGGGCGTGATCTTCCGGCTGCTGAAAAGGCGTTCAAGCGCCGCCTCGTTTTCGATCAGCTTCTCGCCAAGCGGGATCGCCTCGCTCTTCATGCGATCGAGCAGGCCGGCAGTCTTCTGACGCTGCTCCGCGCTGAGCTGCATCGGTTCCGCGAGTTCGAGGACATGCAGCGGCCCCGGATAGCCGTTCAATTCCGCAGGCAGTGCGAGGCCCATGCCGCGTCCCGCCTTGAGGTCGGCGATCTGCTGGTCGGATAGCGACTTGATCGCCCGGTCCTTGATCTGCGCATAGGGCATGTGGTGCTGGGCGGGCGCGTGGTGCTGGGCATATGCGACCGAGGCCGACAGGCCGAGCGCGAGCGTGCAAAGAAGCGTGCGGATCATGTCAAACTCCGTGGATGATGCGGAAAGAATAGGCGACGGACGCGCGATCGCGAGAGCGGAAATCGCCCGTCCTTCGCAATCGTGATCGCGTCTAGCGCGTGAGGACCCTCGCGATCGCGGCCCGGGTCTGATTGCGCAGCGTCCGCGCAAATCCTTCCGCCGCCGGCGAGAGCGAGCGACTGTCGGACTGGATCAGATAGATGTTGCGCATCACCTGCGGCTCGACCAGCGGGCGCGACACCACGTCACGGCCGCGGGCGTAGGACCAGGCATAGGCCGGCAGCACCGTGACCCCGAGACCGGCTTCCGCCAGCATGACGGCGGTGGTGATCTGCGAGACCTCGTAGAGCGGCTTGCCGCTGTCGTGGCCGCCCTGCGCCAAGTTGCGTTCGGTCAGGCCGCGGATCGAGGAATCGCGCGTCAGCATGATCAGCTTGTGGTCATGCAGGTCGGCCCAGCGGACCCGGCGTTTCTTGGCGAACCGCGAGGAGGGCGCGCAGAACAGCGCCAGCGCATCCTGCGCCAGCACCTCGCGCCGGATGCCGTCGGCGCGTTCATCGAAGGTGCCGATGGCGAGATCGGCCTCGCCGGCGCGCAGCCGGTCGAGGATCTGGTCGTTGCGGGCATCGACCAGCCCGACATCGATGCCGGGAAAGGCGGCATTGAACGCGGCAATCGCCGCCGGCACGATCATCGCGGCGAGAAGCGGCGGCGCCGCGATCACGATGCGGCCGCGCTTCTTCTCGGAGAGGTCGCGGGCGTCGCGCACCGCGCGGTCGAGGTCGGCGAGCAGCTTGTCGGCCGACTGCAGGAATTCGCGGCCGGCCCCGGTCAATTCGACGCGGCGGGTGGTGCGATCGAACAGCCGCAGGTTCAGTTCGCGTTCCAGTTCGCGAATCGACAGCGACAGCGCCGGCTGCGCCACCTTCAGCCGCTCGGCGGCGCGGGTGAAGGAGCCGAATTCGGCGACGGTCCTGAACGCCTGGATCTGCCGGAGCGTGATATTCATAACCGGATCATATCAATAGATATGATAATGTCATCTTGCTCAATGAATGCGGCGGCCGGAAAATGTCCCCGCGGTCCCCAAAGCAGACCGCAGGGGACCCTTCTCCAGCCATGGATCAGACGCGCGATCAGGTGTTACGGACGCAATGGACCGGCCAGCCGCTGCGCCGGTTCGAGGACGCGCGGCTGCTCACCGGCAAGGGCCAGTTTGTCGATGACTTGCGGCTGCCGGAAACGCTCTTCATCGAATTTGCTCGCAGCAACCACGCGCGTGCGCAAATTGTCAGCCTGAACACGACCGATGCCGAAAATATGCCGGGCGTCGTTGCGGTGCTGCGCGCGCCGGAGCCGGGTACGCTCGGCCACGCCGCCGTGAACCACGTGCTGCCGGACATGCGGATCCTGCCGTTCCCGGTGCTGCCGGTCTCGGAGATCAACGCGGTCGGCCAGCCGATCGCGGCGGTGGTCGCCACCCGCGCGTCGATTGCCGCCGACGCCGCAGCACTGATTGAAGCCGAAATCGAGCCGGTTCCGCTGTGGGACGACGAGGCGCCGGTGTATCGCCATGAATGCAAGGCCGGCGACATCGCCGGCGCCTTCGCCGCGGCCGCGCATGTCGTCAGTGTCACGGTCAGCCATGAACGCGTCGCGCCCGTCGCCCTTGAACCGCGCACGGCCATGGC
>JAEWHY010000188.1 GCA_023387555.1 Pseudomonadota bacterium | reverse complement strand
ACCTACAACTGCAATGCTTTCGCTGCGGACATCGCCCGCCATATCGGGCTCGATGCGCCGAACCCGAACATGTATCTGCCGCCGACCTTCATCAATCGGCTGGCCGAGCTGAATGCGCGGGGCAGGCCCGCCAATCCGTTTGCCGCGAGCTTCTCAGCAGGCCCGCAGAACCCGGCCGCCCAGCAGAAGCGGACTCCGGCGCAGCGCACCGCTCAGCCCGCGCGGCAGGTGCCGCAATGGCAGCAGCAATAGCCGCGCAGCGTTATCGAACGAAATGGCCCGCAGCGATGCGGGCCTTTTTTATTGTGATGATCGGGCGGTGACGAAGCCGTTCGATGATCGGTCTGACGAGACCGCCCTACCTGGGTGCGGGGCCGATGAGGGACCACACCGGCCGTCCGAGCGCGGCATCGAGCTGCACCGTGGCTTCGCGCAGAAACGACGGCGCCTGGTCGCTGTAACCGAACGCCATCACCAGAAACAGCAGCGGCGGAACTGCCGCGAGCCACAGGATCACGCGGATCATGTAGGCGCGATGCTCGGCGGCCTGCTTTGGATTGCGATAGTTCGGCGGCGGATACGGGCTCATAGGCGCGCTGGTGCGGATGGATCGCTGGCGGGTGAGGCGGGATCATGCGATCCGGCGTGTCGATCGCCGGACCGCGCTGCGATCTCAGGCCTTGTCGATCTTGCCGCCGCTCTCGGCCCAGTCCTTGAAGGCGCCGAGATTGTAGACGTCGCGGTACCCGAGATCCTTCAATAGCTTGCCTGCCAGCGCCGAGCGTCCGCCGGACGCGCAATACACGATGACCGGTTTGTCCGGATCGAAATTCTTGTCGAGGGCGGGCGAATCCGGGGCGGCCTTGAACTCCAGGAGGCCGCGCGGAATGTTGACCGCGCCGGCGACCTTGCCGCTCAGGTCGACTTCCTTGCCGTCGCGCACGTCCACCACGAGCACGTTGCCGGCATCGATCATGTCCCTGGCCTGTGCAGGCGTGATGCGCGGCACGCTGGCATTCGCGGCTTCCATCATCGTCTTCAGACTTGCTGCCATCGCTGCCTCCCGGTTTGTCGCAGAGGGCTGGCGGCGAGGCCGCCAGCCCTCAAGCAGGACCGACACTAGGGGGTGCCGGTTCTAACAGGCAAGGCCCTAGAGGAAGAAATCGTTTGCCGTCAGGACGAGGGACTGAGTGGGGTCGCGGACCTCGATTGAAAAATCGGCTACGCCGTCTCCGTTGACGTCGCCTTCGATCAACTGGAAGGTGCCGGACCGTACCGCACGCAGTTCACCGGCAGCGCCGCTGAATGCCTTATCGGTGCCGATGAAGACGAACTTGTCGTCGGCCGACCCGTTCTTGGTGTTGGCGTCGATGTTCGCCAGCACGATCATGTCCTCACCGCTCTTGAAGTCGGTGATCACGTCCCGGGTGCTGGACGTCTTGCCCATCTCGTTGATCGCGGCGAAGACGAAGTAATCGATGCCGGAACCGCCGGTCAGGGTGTCCTTGCCGGCGCCGCCGTACAGTTCATCATCGCCGGCGCCGCCGATCAGGGTGTCATTGCCGCCATGGCCGGCGAGTCGGTCGTTGCCGCCACCGCCCTCGATCCGGTTCGCAGCCGCCGAACCATGGATGATGTCATGTCCGTTGCCGCCCTTCGCGTTCTCGAAATTGAGGATGATGTCCTTCGCGGTAGTAGCTGCGACGCTGCCGCCGGTTGCGGTGTTGGCGGCGACCACGCCTTGTCCCGGATCGTAGGGCGAAAAGTCGTGCGCTACGGTATCGAGGTTGATCTCGACGGGGGTTGCGGCGTGGCGTGCGTCGTAAGTGTCGATACCGGTGCCGCCGTTGATCGTGTCCTGCCCATCGGCTTCTGTGGTGCGCACGGCAAGGTAGGTGTCGTCACCGCCGCCCAAATTGACGGTATCGGACCCGGCCCCATCGCGCAGCGTCTCGGCCGAATCGCCGCCGGTGAAGGTATCGTTGCCGGCTCCGAGATCGATGATGCCGAGCACCTTGCCGGTATTCTTCATCGTGTCGTTGCCGTCGCCGCCATTGACGTCGCCCTTGATGGTGCCCGAATTGGTGACGGTGTCGTTGCCGCTGCCGAGATTGAGGTTGCGTCCGATCGTTCCGGAATTGTTGATCATATCTCTTTGGTTGCCGCCATTGATTGAGCCGACGATCGTTCCCTTGTTCGTGACCTGGTTCTCTCCTCCGTACAATTCGATATGCCCATGCATCGTGCCGATATTGACCACCGTATCGTTGTCGACCCCGAAGCTCACGGTGCGATTGATGGTGCCTGAATTGGTCAGGCTGTTAGCCCCATGGCTGAACAGGATGCGGCCTTCGATCAAATTCGTATTGTTCAGTGTGTCGGCGTCATGGCCAAAACGCACCTCATCCTTGATCGTGCCGGAATTCGTCACGCTATTCCTGCCGGTACCAAGGTTGACGTTGGCGACGATTGTCTTGGAGTTCACGAGTGTATCGTCGCCATCTCCCATGTCGATGGTGCCTCCGATCGTGCCTGAATTGGTCAGCGTGTCGTTTCCCCCGTCAAGATAGACCCAGCCTTTGATCGTTTTCTTGTTCGTCAGCTTGTCTTGGCCCGAGCCAGTTTCAACGGACCCGTCGATCGTTCCTGCGTTGGTCAGCACATTGTTTCCCGAGCCAAGATGGGCGTCGTCCTTGATTCTTCCCGAATTGATGATGGTGTCGTTGCCGGTGCCGCTATAAATCGATACTCCGATCGTCCCTTTGTTGGTGAGCCTGTTATCGCCGTCGAACATGTCGACGTAGCCCATGATCGTGCCTTCGTTGACGATCGTGTCGTTCTGCGTGCCGAAGCTCGCGGCGCCTTCGATGGTCCCAAGGTTCGTGAGGGAATTAGCGCCGTTATCCAGGTTGATGTTGCCCTTGACCAGCTTCGAATTGGTCACCGTGTCGGCGCCGTTGCCGGCGAAGATGTTGCCCCCGACCGTCCCCGAATTCGTCATCTTGTTTGTGCCGGTGCCGAGATTGACCTCTGCAGCCAGCGTTCCCGTATTCACGATTGTGTCGTCGCCGGCTCCCATGGAAACGCTCTTTCGGATCGTGCCCGAATTGGTCAGCGTGTCGTTTCCCCCGCCAAGGCCGATCTCGCCCTTGATCGTTTTTTTGTTCGTCACTTTGTCCACGCCGGAGCCTGCGAAGATGAATCCCGCGATCGTTCCGGTATTGGTCACCGTGTTGTTGCCGCTGCCGAGCTGCATCACGCCCTCGATCGTCCCGGAATTCGTGATCACGTCATTGCCGTAACCCCCGAAAACGTCATCTTCGATCGCGCCCGAGTTGACGAGCGTGTTGTTGCCGTCGCCTAGGGCAACAAAGTTCTTGATGGTCTTGGTGTTCGTGACCGTGTCGGCGCCGCTGCGGCCAATAACCGCGCCGGTGATGGTGCCGGAATTGGTCAGTTGATTGGTGCCGGCGCCAAGTTCGACCGCTCCGCGGATCTCGCCGGTGTTGTTCACGATGTCGGCGCGACCGCCCAATTCGATCGAGCCAATGATCTTGCCGCTATTGTTGATGGTGACCGGCGCCTCGGCGAGAATGCTCGTGGGGGCGCCCAAGCTCGTGCCGCCCTGGATTGTGCCGGTCTTGCCGACGTTGATTGTCGAGCGGTCCGCGCTGTCTTTGAGCATAAGACCGAATGACAGATCGGAGGAAAGCGAGCCGTCGATCGTCACGGTCCATGCGCCCGTACCAGCGAGAATTGCGCCGATGCTTCCGATGCCCTTGGTCGCGACGAGGGCGCCTGCCGCGATGCTGAGCTGATCGGCGCCTGCGGTATCCTTGTTGAAACCGGGCGTGTTGTTTTTTGTCGTCACGATGTTTGTGCTGATGGTGTATTTTGCCATGGTGGCTTCCTCCTGATGCTTGCCGACATTGGACGGGTGGCGCCGCCACCTGGTTCAACCCATTGAAAAGCCGCCGGAATATCGGGCTTTAGGCATGCGTTGCCGGCGGCGCGCCGCAGCCGCGGCGCGTCTTGGTCGTATTTGCAATCGCCGCCCGATCATGGGGCGAATAAGCGCGCTGCGCGGCAGCGCGCGGCCGTGCGATGTCTACGGGACGACGGCTCCGCCGCCTTCAGCCCAGTCCTTGAACGCGCCGAGATTGTAGACATGCTCGAAGCCGAGATCTTTCAGCGTCCTTCCGCTGAGCGCGGAGCGTCCGCCGGATGCGCAATAAAGGATCACCGGCCGCATCCTGTCGAAGCTCTTGTCGTGATAGGGCGACTGGTCGTCGGCCCGGAACTCGAGCATGCCGCGCGAGACGTGCAGGGCGCCGGCGATCCTGCCACTCTGCGCCACCTCGGGCGCGTCGCGGACGTCGACTACCAGAACGTTTTCCTTCTCCATCATCTCGCGGGCCTGCGCCGGCGTGATGCGCGGCACGGCTGCGTTTGCATCGTCGATCATTTTTTTGATGTTCGTCATGGTCTCTGGTCTGGCTCGTGTTTCCGATGTCGATGGCGGACCTGCCGCGTCATCGTTCGCGAGGTGGACATATCCAGCCACGCTGCGGGCGGCGTCGACCGTTCGGATGATGAGGCCTGACGACTTCGTGAGTGTTTGCACGATGCGATTGCGCAAACGTGAGCGGTGCGTTGCGGCCGGAAAAATCGAGCGCGCGTGCTGGATGAAAAGATTTGCTCATCCTTTCGGCGCCGTGAAGCTGGCGACGAGCTTGACGAGATCGGCTTGCCGCTTTGTGCCGGTCTTTTCGAACAGCCGTCGCAGATGAGTCTTGGTGGTGGCTTCGGAGATCCCAAGCGTTTCGGCGATGTCCGGCACGCCATTGGTAGTATCGAACAGCGTCAACAGGACCCGCAGTTCGCTCGGGGTCAGGCCATAGAGCCTGGCGATCACCTCGGGTGCGGCCGGCGCCTCGAGTTCGGCGCGGCGAACGAAGACCGCGGCGGTCGCTGCGTAGCCTGCGCCGGCGCTGCGCCGCGCGCCGGATGTGAGCGGCAGCACATGCGCGACATAACGATGTTCGCCGTCCCGGATCGGTATGGCAATGCCCCGCGTGTCGAGGCAGATGTCGCCACGCGCCGCCGCGGCAAAGGAATCGCGCAGCGCCTGGTCGGTGTCAGAATTGCTGGCAATCAGCCGCCCCGCGGCCGCCCGCAACGCGTTGTCCTGGGCGATCATGGCATGTCCGCGCGTGTTGGCATGAACGAGGCGCCCGGTGGCATCCACCAGAAAGATGCCCGCGGCGACGCTATCGAGGACGCTTGCGAATGTTGCGGTCTCTGCGGTCTTCAGCTGGATCGTCTTGCCGATCAGCACCGATCGGCGAATATGCGGGGCGAGAAGCTGCATGCGGCGCCGGCAGCCTGCGTCGACCGGGCCATCGCTTTCGTGCCGGAAGATGGAGACCACCGAATAGCTCGAAGTGGATTTCTCCAGCAGGGAATGTACGGCGTCGATCCAGCCGAGCGGTTTCACCCACTCCCTGTAGAATCGCGTTTCGTAGAACTCCCCGAGCGGCATGATGTCGGCGGTATCGATGATCTCGCCGACGCCGAAGAAGAAAAGCCCTGTCGTGCTCGGATCCAGCCGGGCGTACTTCTCCATATAGCTCTTCTGGATGTCGGGATCGGCGCCGAAGGTGAAATTGCGGTTGATGTCGGCGCTCTTGCTGACCGAGTCCTTGGAATAAAGACCGGCCGCGCAGCCGCCCACGAACGCCGTCGCCTGTTCCAGCGCCTGCGGCCAGAGCGCCGGATCGAGCGCCGCATCGTAGATGTCGCCGATCATGGCGGAGAACGAATTGATGTTGGTCATGGGCGGACTTGGCAGACGCCTCCCTGATCAAGCGTCGGGATTACAAATGCATCAGCCGTTGATGACGGCGGCGGTCAGCGAGACCTCCGCACTGCGGCTTTGGCGCTGCTTCTGGAGGAATGTTCTGGAGAGGCGAGGGTGCGGAATTGGCCGATCGGCCGAATCTTTTGTCAGATCGTCCGCCAGGCCCGTCTGCCTGCGACGCAGCGCTTGCGTCGTCGCTCCGCAAGTGACGTCTTGAACCATGGGCGCTCTTCCTTTGACGAAAAGCAGGTGCATCCGGCCAGCGAGGCGCCGTCTGGATGGCGCTCTGAGAATGTTTCGCCGGTCTGGTTAGGGCATCGGCGTGGGACCTGGCGTGGTAGGAAACGCGGGAGTGGATGTGGAAATGAGCGGGTCTTCGATGACGGCTCTGGACATCGACCTCTTGGGCGCGCTGACGATCCGGCGCGGCGGTGCTGAGCTCGCGCTTCCGGCCTCGCGCAAGGTGCGGGCGCTGCTGGCGTATCTGGTGCTTGCGCCGCATCCGGTGCCCAGAAGCCAGCTTTGCGACCTGATGTGGGACGGCCCCAGCGATCCGCGCGGCGAATTGCGCTGGTGTCTCAGCAAGCTGCGCGCCCTCGTCGATGCGCCTGGCCACCCAAGGGTCATCGCGCAGGGCGACAGGATCGCTATCGATGTGTCGGGTTGTTCGGTCGATGCGCTCCAGATTCTGCAGGCGCTGGTCGAAGGCGTCGACACACTAAGTCCCGCGCAACTTCAGCATCTGGCCGCCCTCTATCGGGGCGATTTCCTCGAGGGGCTCGAACTCGATCGCAGCCCTCAGTTCAATGCGTGGCTCTCGGCGCAGCGGCGCCGGCTGCGAGCGGGACTGGCGGCGATACTCGAGCGGAGTGTCAGCCTCGCGCGCGGCGACGAGGTGTTCGCACATCTCGAGCGGTGGCTCGAGCTCGCGCCGCTGGACCAGCGCGCGCACCTGATGTTGTTGCGCGCACTCGCGAGGGCCGGTCGCTTCAAGGATGGCGAAGAGCATCTCGCGGCGAGCGTCCGGCTGTTCGAGTCGGAAGGGCTCGAGTTCAAAGCGCTGCGCGACCTGTGGCGGGTTGCGCGTACGGACACGGTCGCCTCGGAAGCGCAGCCGGTGTCCGAGCGCGCGCTCGAACCCGACCAGAGCGAGCCTGATCGTGCGGGCATCGAATCGCAGCGCGCGTCCATCGCCATCATGCCGTTCATGGAGCCCGGTCTGCCCGTCGATGGCACCGGCATCGCTGACGGACTTGCATCCGATCTCATCACCCGGCTGGCGAAGTTGCGAAGCCTGTTCGTCATCGCACACGGGACGGTGTTCGCCCTGCACAAGCGCGGCGTCGGCCCGGAGGAGGCGGGGCGCATCCTGAATGTCGACTACATCGTCGGCGGGTCAGTCCATCGTCAGGGTGGGCGCCTGACCATCACGGTGGAACTGGTGGAGACGCGTTCGGCGCGGATTGTCTGGGCGGAGCGGTTCGATCACGCGCTGGACGATGCGTTGTTCGTTTTCGATACGATCGGCAACAGGATCGTCGCCTCCGTCGTGAGCGAGATAGAAACGATCGAGCGGAACCGGGCGATCCTGCGTCCGCCGAATTCGCTCAACGCGTGGGAAGCGCATCACCGCGGTCTCTGGCACATGTACTGGTTCGACCGGCATCACAACGACCGGGCCCGGCACTATTTCCAGACGGCGATCCGCCTCGACCCGACATTCTCGCGCGCCTATGCCGGTCTGTCGTTCACCTACTTCCAGAGCGCCTTTCAGGGCTGGAGCGGCAAAGGCCCCGCGATCGACCTGGCCTATGAAGCGGCCGGCAAGAGCCTGATGATGGATGATCGCGATCCGGCCGCGCATTGGGCCATGGGACGCGCGCTGTGGCTTCGCGGGCAGCATGATCAGTCGGTGACCGAACTCGGCCATGCGCTGGACATCAGTCCGAATTTCGCGCTCGCGCACTACAACATTTCGTTCGTGAACTCGACGGCCGGCGATTCGCGCTCCGCCATTCTGTCGTCGGATCTGTCGCGCGATCTCAGTCCGTTCGATCCCATGCTGTTCGGGATGCTCGGCGCCCGCGCTATGGCGCTGGTACGGCTCGAGCGTTTTGACGAGGCCGCCGAATGGGGCGTCAAGGCCGCGTCGCGCCCGAATGCCTTCGCGCATATCAGGGCGATCGCCGCCTATTCGCTGGCGCTCGCCGGCCGTATCGAGGAAGGGCGGTCCTATGTCGCGTCGATTCACCGGACGCTGCCGCGCTACGGCGTCAAGGATTTCGTCACCGCCATGCAGTTCGATGGCGCGGGCGCGGCGCTGTTTCACAAGGCGGCCAGGCGGCTCGCAA
>JAEWHY010000160.1 GCA_023387555.1 Pseudomonadota bacterium | reverse complement strand
ATCGCTGGCAGCCCGCCCCTGGCCAGCGCGCGCGCAAGCGGAACCGCATGCGCCGCGTCGTCGATCCTCAGGACCGGGATGACCGACTGGCCGGCGAGAAGCGACAGAAACAGGTCGGATTTGCTGGGCATCGGACTGACATTCTTTTTGGGGAGGATTTCAAACGATTAGCAGATGGGGCCGGCCAAGTCCACGCGGCGACACTTTGGGCATGCTCGGCCGCGGTGCATCTTGCCAGCCCGCGGCGACGGCGATAGGCCAGCGCGCATGTCATTCGTACCTCCGTTCAAGGTCGCCGCCCTCTACCGCTTCGCGCGCATCGACGCGCCGGGCGAATTGCGCGCGCCGCTCGCCTCCTTCTGCTGCAGCAGGGGCATCAAGGGCACGCTGCTCATCGCCCGCGAAGGCGTGAACGGCACGGTTGCAGGTACGGATGCGGCGATTGCGGAGCTTGTCGCGCATCTCGAGACGCTTCCCGGCCTGGCCGGGCTCGAGGTGAAGTACAGCACGGCACCGGCGATGCCGTTTCACCGCATGAAGGTGCGGCTGAAGAAGGAGATCGTCACCATGGGCGTGGCCGATCTCGATCCGACCGAGAATGCCGGCATCTATGTGGAGCCGGAAGAGTGGAACGCGCTGATCTCCGATCCCCGCACGGTCTTGATCGACACGCGCAACGACTACGAGGTGGCGCTCGGCACGTTCGAGGGCGCGGTCGATCCGAAGACGCCGCGGTTCGCCGACTTTCCGGCGTGGATCGAGGCGCACCGGGGCGATCTGGAAGGTCGCCGCGTCGCGATGTTCTGCACCGGAGGCATACGCTGCGAAAAGGCGACGGCCTATGCCCGCTCGATCGGCCTCGAGGAGGTTTTCCATCTGCGCGGCGGAATCCTCAAATATCTGGAGGAGATTCCCGCCGAGAAGAGCCTGTGGTCGGGCGAATGCTTCGTCTTCGACGAGCGCGTCGCCGTGCGCCACGGCCTGGAACCGGGCGAGGCGGTCCTCTGCCGCGCCTGCCGCCGGCCGCTGACGGCCGAAGAATGCCGCTCGGAGCACTATCGGGAAGGTGTGTCCTGCCCGCATTGCATCACCAGCCGTTCGGACGCGGACCGCGCGCGATACGCGGAGCGCCATCGCCAGGTGGAGCTCGCCGAACAGCGGCGCGGGCGGCCGCATATCGGCAGTTGACGCCGGGCCGAAAATCCGGCCGCTCATTGCAATGACAAAGAGGGTTGCCTAACTCAACCGGAGAGCCGGCATTGCTGCCGGCGTCCGGAGGAGACCCTCATGTTCGATCCCAAGAAGCTGCTCGACGACCTTCTCGGTTCCAACATTCCCGGCACGCAAGGCAGTGTCCGCCAGACCGCCGACAAGGCGGTGCAGATGGCGAAGGACAACCCGCTTGCCGCGGGTGCCCTTGCCTCCATCCTGCTCGGGACCGGCGCCGGACGACAGATCACGGGATCGGCGATCAAGCTTGGCGGGCTGGCGGCCGTTGCGGGCCTCGCCTACAAGGCTTACCAGAACTATCAGGCCGGCAAGCAGCCGGAACAGGCGCAGGCCGGGCTGCAGAACGAACCGGAGCTGCTGCCTCCGCCGGCCGACGACAGCTTCCACCCGTCGCAGGCGCCGCAGGGCGAGACCGAGTTCGCGCTGTCGCTGGTGCGTGCGATGATCGCCGCTGCCAAGGCCGACGGTCATATCGACGCCGAAGAGCGGCAGAAGATCTCCGACCGGCTAACGCTTTCGGGCATCGACTCCGACGCCGAGAGGTTTTTGGCGGCAGAACTCCAGCAGCCGCTCGATCTCGATGCGCTGGTCGCATCCGCGCAAAGCGATGCCCAGAAGGTCGAGCTCTATACCGCCTCGCGGCTGGCGATCGAGCCGGACAGCCGCGCCGAGCGCGGCTATCTCGACCTCCTTGCCGGCCGTCTCAAGCTGCCGGACAGCCTGGTCGACCACATCGAGGCGACGGTTTCGGCGGCCAAGACGCAGGCAGAGCCTGTTGAGGTTCCGGCCGAAGCCGCCGCGAAATCGCCCTGGTGATCAGCGCGCGGGCGGAGGAAAGCTGCGCGCGATAATCGCCGCCAGGATCGGTTCGCGCCTCTCCGGCGCGAGCGATTTCAGAAACGCCATGCGCTCGGTGAGGAGCAGGTCGGCCAGCCCGTGCACGATCGCCCAGGCGGCGGCGACATCGGCCATGCCCGCTTCCGACTGACGGGGATCGTCCCCGCGTATGCGGGCGACGTTGTCGACAAGGTCGTCGAACGCCGCCTTCGAGCGCTGCTGAAGATGGGCGTCGGAAAAATCCGGACGCGAGGACGAGAACATCAGCCTGAACAGCGCGGGGTGGGCCAGCGCAAAGGTGACGTAGCCCAGTCCGGCGCCCCCCAACTGTTCGCGGGGCGAGGCATCGCGCGGCCGATGTGCCTCGATCGTCGCGAGAAAGCGTTCGAAGCCTTCCGCCGCCAGTGCCGTCAGCAGCGCATCCGCGTCGCGGAAATGGTGCGCTGGCGCGGCGTGCGATACGCCCGCACGTTTGGCGCAGCCGCGCAGGGTGAATCCTTCGATGCCCTTGTCCGCCAGTTCGGCCTCGGCGGCGTCCAGCAGAGCCTTGCGGAGGTCGCCATGATGATAGGACGGCCTGGGAGCGGCCTTCTTGGCGGTCATGGCGTCATGACCCAGGGGAGCGGCGGGCGCGGGTGAAAAGCATCCCGCATCACTAGCCGGGCACCGCAATCTTGACAACGTAAACATTTTCATTGACGCAGCGGCAGGCTGGTGGCAATCTGATCTTGACGCTGTCAAGGGAGGATTGCCGGTGCCGCCCGAAATCCTGTTTCAGCTCGCAAATACCACTGCGCTCGCCGGCTGGGTCGTCCTGCTCCTAAGCCCGCTGATGCCGAGGTTTTCGGATCGCGTCTCCGGCGTGGCGATCCCGCTGCTGCTGTCGGTCGCCTATGCGGGGCTGATCCTGGCGTTCTGGACGAGAGGGGAGGGTGGCTTCGGTTCGCTGGAGGCGGTGGCGAAGCTGTTCCAGACCCGCGAGCTGCTGCTTGCCGGCTGGATTCACTACCTTGCCTTCGATCTCTTCGTCGGCGCCTGGATCGTGCGCACCGCGCGGGCCGATCCGGTGCCGTTCTGGATGGTCGTGCCCTGCTTGGCCATGACCTTCCTGTTCGGGCCGGCGGGCTTGCTTGCCTTCTGCGCGATCCGCTACGCCAGGCCCCGCGTGGCCGTGGCGGCCTGAGCCTCGAACGGTGGAGATGACCAATGTCCACGCTCGCAT
>JAEWHY010000158.1 GCA_023387555.1 Pseudomonadota bacterium | reverse complement strand
GGGATTGGCCGCAAACGCCGGGAATTCCCGTATGAGCCGGCTGCGCAGCGATTCCGCCAGCTCGAGCTTGCCCTTGGCGTGCGCAGCCATCAGCCGGGCGGCGAGGTAGTACGGCCGCCCCGGCGTGACGAGCGCCTCAGCGGCCTGGAAAGCCGTGTCGATATCGCCGCACATGAAGGAGGCGAGGAACAGGTTGTAGTCCCACCAGGTCGAATGCGAACTGGTGGTTTCGATCGCCCGCCGCATCAGGGCCTCGCCCTCTTCGTAATAGCCGGAGCCGATCAGGGCGAAGCCGTAGGCGGCGGCGATGCCGGGGTCATAGGTGTTGAGCTCGTATGCCTTCTCCATCCAGCGCAAGGCCCCGGTGGCATCGCCGGCACGCGCCAGCAGGTAGCCATAGGCACGGTGCGCGGCGGCGCTGGTCGGATCGATCTGGAACGCGCGCCGCAACAGCGCGCGGGCCGTGTCGAACGATACCACCTCCGGCGCGGTGTAGCCGTCGACGATGGCCTCCACCTGCAGGGTCGCGAGGAGCGCGTACACGATTGCGCTGGCGCCGTGGCTTTCCGCCAGGGAATTGAAGCAACGATAGGCCGCCGCGTGCCGGGTTGGGACCGGATCCTGATAGAACTCGTTGTAGCGCAGGAGGCAGTTGACCGGCGCGCTCTGCAGGCCTTTCTCCTCCAGAAATGCAAACAGACGGCCGGATGGTGGCACGAGCCTGCCAACGAGTTCGGCGATGCTGTCCTGCACCTTGCCGGCAGCGATGTCCTCGGAACTCAGCACGCGCGAAAACAGCACCATTCCCGTGCCAGGATTCTCGATCTGGACAAGCACTCCGTCGACGCGCGGCACCGGCAGCAGGTTGAAGTTGAAATGGCGCGCCGGGTCGATGGCGGGCGCGTAGCTCTGGTCGACCAGGTCCACGGTTTCAAAACCGGTGAGTGCGGCACGCAGCAGGGCCGCGACGTCGGCTTCCGGACCGGCGTTTATGCTCGTCGCGACCGAGACTGTCGGCAGCGCGACGGGATCCGGCGGCGGCACGTTCACGCTGCCCGTCGTGCCGGCGCGGGCCTCCGAAAGCGCCGTCGGGGGGATCGATACGTCCGTCACCGTCCTCAGCGAGACGAAGGCCACCATGGCGGCGGTCACCGCCAGCGCGGCCCACAGGAGTGTCAGGTGACGGTCGACATTGAACGGCCGGTCAGGAAGCGTGCCGGTTTCCTCGGCTTTCGGTGGTATCGGCGGCGGCGGATCGGGCGTCGGTCCGGGCACCTGGCCGTGCCACTCATAGACCGGGACGTAGCCGCCGCGCGGGATGCTGATGCGCAGGACGTCGCTGGCGCCTTCTTCCGCATAGTACTGCGCCAGCAGGTCGCGCAGCCGGCCCGCCTGAACCCTGACCACGGCATCGGTGGTCGGGTCGAACTCGGCGTCCTTGCCGAACACGTCGACGGCGATCGAAAAGCCCTTGAGCTGTTCGCCCTGGCCGGCCTGCTCGCGCATCACGAGATGGCGCAGCAGATCGCGCGCCCGTTCCGAGCGCGAGAAGGTCTGGCTCGAAAGCACGCGCTCGAGCATCTCGCGGACTGCAGGTGTGACGGGCGTTGTCTTGTCCAAGGCTCGAACCTAGCTTGCGCGGCGGTCGATCCGGATCATATGCGCCAGCGGGTTGCAGGCAAGGCGCTTTCCCGCAAACTCGCTAAAAAGCCGCCCGCCAGCGGAACGGGCGGCTTCCGATGCTTCGGCCTTCAGCCGATGACGCGGTTCACGGCTGAAACGACCGCCTCCAGGGAGGCGGCGACGATGTTGGTGTTGATGCCGGCGCCGAAGAGGCGGCCCCTGGCGTGCTCGATTTCCACGTAGCAGATCGCCGAAGCATTCGAGCCGCGCTGGATCGAATGCTCCGAATAGTCGAGCACCGAGAAGGGCAGATCGACATGCTTGGAGAGCGCGTCGACGAAAGCGTCGATCGGACCGTTGCCGCTGCCGGTGATGACCACCTGCCGGCCGTTGTCGAGAATGGTCGCCTCGATGATGCGGCTGCCCTTGCGGAGCGGATCCGGGTAGGTGTGGTGGTCGATGAACTTGAGCCTCGCCCCCGGCTGGTCGACATAGGTTTCGATGAAGCGGTCGTGGATGCGCTTCGCCGACATTTCCGTGCCTTCAGCGTCGGTGATCGCCTGGATGTCCTCGCGAAACTCGATCTGGAGGTTGCGCGGCAGGTTCAGCCCGTAGTCGGTCTGCATGACATAGGCGATGCCGCCCTTGCCGGACTGCGAGTTGATGCGGATGATCGCCTCGTAGGAGCGACCCACGTCCTTCGGATCGATCGGCAGGTAGGGCACTTCCCAGTTCGGCTTGTTGGCCTTCTTGAGCGCCTTCATGCCCTTGTTGATGGCGTCCTGGTGCGAGCCGGAAAAGGCGGTGTAGACCAGTTCGCCGACATAGGGGTGGCGCTCCGGTATCCGCAGCTGGTTCGAATATTCGTAGACATCCTTGATACGGTTGATGTCCGAGCAGTCGAGCATCGGATCGACGCCCTGCGAGTACATGTTGAGCGCCAGCGTCACGATGTCGACATTGCCGGTGCGCTCGCCATTGCCGAACAGCGTCCCCTCGACGCGGTCCGCCCCGGCCATCAGGCCAAGCTCGGTAGCGGCGATGCCGGTGCCGCGGTCGTTGTGCGGGTGCAGCGACACGAGCAGGCTGTCGCGCCGGTCGAGATTGCGGCACATCCACTCGATCTGGTCGGCATAGATG
>JAEWHY010000129.1 GCA_023387555.1 Pseudomonadota bacterium | reverse complement strand
CCGTTCAGTTGCAGGGCTATCTGGTTGCGGGTGACCGCGCTGCCCGCCGTGAAGGTGAAATCATTGAGATGCGCATCCGCGCCGATCTCGGCCATGAAGCTCGCGATGTGCAGCATGCGGTCGCCCTCGCGCCCGATCTTCACGCGATCGAGCCGGCCGCCGTCCGCGACCGCGACATCGAGTGCATGATTGGCCTGGCTGTCGACGCCGCTCGCGCTTTCGTGGCTTTCGATCACCGACAGCTGCGCGGCCTTGCCGACGCTCACCAGCGAACGGGTGAACAGCGACACCGGCTTGTCCGCAGTCGTCACGAACGCCAGATGGATCGGCCGCTCAATCCGGACGCCGTCCGCGACGGCGATCACCGCGCCGTCGCCCATCATCGCGGTGTTGAGCGCGAATGCCGGATCGTCGGCGAGCTGTGCCCTGCGGCCGAGCCGCTCGACGACGCCCGCCTCACCCTTCGACAGGGCATCTGCGAGCGAGCCGACCGACAGGCCGGGTTCGAGGTCTGTCAGATCCGACAGATCGGCCGCGAATACGCCGTCCACGATCACGATGCGCCGTGCCTTGATGGCGGCGACGACGGCGCCCGCTGATTTCGCTTTCAGCTTCGCCGCCGCATCCGGCACCGGCGCGAGCGGCTTGGCGTCGCGCATCAGCGCGCGCAGGTCGGTGTATTTCCATTCCTCGACGCGGCGATGCGGCAGGCCCTTCGCCTCGAAGGTGCGGAAGGCCTGCTCGCGCAGCGATTTCACCGGAGCTGCGCCCGGCAGACGCGCGCGCGCGCCAGCGAAGGTCTCGGCGAGGCCTTCTTCGGCAGCGGTCTTGATGACTTTCAGTTCGGCCATATCGTCTTTCTGTCAGGCTTCGATCAAACCGAGACGCTTCTCGACGCGGTCCAGCCGGATATCGATCCGGTCAACCCGAACCGACAAATTGGCGACTTGCACCTCGATGCCTCCAAGCCGCTGAATGATCTCCAACTGGCGTTCATTCATCGTCGAAAGCTGATCACGCATCAGCCGCAAATGCTCGAGCACCAGGTTATCGGTCTCGGTCGTCATGGCCTAAGCCGCCTCTCCGACATATTGCGCGTAGCCGTTCTCTTCGAGCTCCAGCGCCAGTTCCTTGCCGCCGGTCCGCACGATGCGCCCCCTCGACAGCACATGCACGACGTCGGGCACGATGTAGTCGAGCAGCCGCTGGTAATGCGTGATGACGACGAACGCGCGCTCCGGCGAGCGCAGCGCATTCACGCCGTCGGCCACGACTTTCAGCGCGTCGATGTCGAGCCCGGAATCGGTCTCGTCGAGCACCGCGAGCCGCGGCTGCAACATCGCCATCTGCAGGATTTCGTTGCGCTTCTTCTCGCCGCCGGAGAACCCGACGTTGACCGCGCGCCGCAGCATCTCCTGGCTGATGCCGAGTTCGCCGGATGCCTCGCGCACCTTCTTCATGAAGTCGGGGGTCGAGAGTTCGGCCTCGCCCCGCGCCTTGCGCTGCGCGTTCACCGCGGTGCGCAGGAACGTCATGGTGGCGACGCCCGGAATTTCGATCGGATACTGGAAGGCGAGGAACAGCCCCTTGGCGGCGCGCTCGTCGGCCTCCATGCCGGCGATATTCTCGCCGTCGAACAGGACTTCGCCCGCGGTGATGTCATAGCCGGCCTTGCCGGCCAGCACATAGGACAGCGTCGACTTGCCGGACCCGTTCGGGCCCATGATGGCATGCACCTGGCCCTTCTCGACGGTCAGGTCGAGGCCGTTCAGGATTTGCTTGCCGCCGACTTCGACGTGCAGGTTCTTCACTTCCAGGAGATGCATTGCTCTATCCAGTCAGTCGTCGAGCGTGACGATGTCGTCGATCAGCTCGTTCAAAGTTCGCTTGTTGCCGCCACCCGCATCGACCGCGTTGGTCGAGGGGACCGCAACGTTGTCGGTGACCCGGAACGCATCCGGACCGTCCCGGCGCACCACCAGGAAGCGGCTGCCGCCCTTGATGATGAGGTCGTCGTTCTCGCGAAAGACCTCGACATCCGGAAAATGCGCGGTGACGCAATCGACCAGTTCGCCCGCCGGCTTGTCCTGGGCGAGGCAGGCGGTGGCGGCGGTTCGGAATGCGTCGCTCATCTGATACCCCCTCACTCGGCCAGTTGCAGACGCTTCTCGATCCGGTCGAGCCGCACCTTGATCGCGGCGATGTCGCCGTGATCATGCTCCTGAATGGTAACGACGCCGGAAAGATGCTGGCGCATCGCCGTCATCTCTGCGCTCATCGTTTGCATGCCGTCAGCCATCCGCGCGATATCGCCACGGATCGCGCGCAGATGCTCCAGAATGATATTGTCCGGCTCGCTCATCCCACGCTCCCCTCGAGCGAGATCGAGATCAGCTTCTGCGCCTCCACCGCGAATTCCATCGGCAGCTGCTGCAGCACGTCCTTGACGAAGCCGTTGACCACGAGCGCGGTCGCCTCTTCGGCGGACAGCCCGCGCTGGCGGCAATAGAACAGCATGTCCTCGGAAATCTTCGAGGTGGTGGCCTCGTGCTCGAACACCGCCGACGAATTCTTCGCTTCCAGATACGGCACGGTATGCGCGCCGCATTTGTCGCCGACGAGCAGCGAGTCGCAGTTCGTGAAGTTGCGCGCGCCGCTCGCCTTGCGATGCGCCGAAACGAGGCCGCGATAGGTGTTCTGCGAACGCCCGGCCGAGATGCCCTTGGAGATGATCCGGCTCGTCGTGTTCTTGCCGAGATGGATCATCTTGGTGCCACTGTCGACCTGCTGCATGCCGTTGGAGATCGCGATCGAATAGAACTCGCCGCGCGAGCCGTCGCCGCGCAGGATGCAGCTCGGATATTTCCAGGTGATGGCGGAGCCGGTCTCCACCTGCGTCCAGGAGATCTTCGAATTGCGGCCGCGGCAATCGCCGCGCTTGGTGACGAAATTGTAGATGCCGCCACGGCCTTCCGAGTCGCCCGGATACCAGTTCTGCACGGTCGAATATTTGATCTCGGCGTCGTCCAGCGCGACCAGCTCGACCACGGCCGCATGCAGCTGGTTCTCGTCGCGCATCGGCGCGGTGCAGCCTTCGAGGTAGCTCACGTATGAGCCCTTGTCGGCGATGATCAGCGTGCGCTCGAACTGGCCGGTATTCTTCTCGTTGATGCGGAAGTAGGTCGACAGCTCCATCGGGCAGCGCACGCCCGGCGGCACGTAGACGAACGAGCCGTCGGAGAACACCGCCGAGTTCAGCGTCGCATAGAAGTTGTCGGTCACCGGCACCACGGTGCCGAGATATTTCTTCACCAGTTCAGGGTGCTCGCGCAAAGCCTCGGAGATCGGCATGAAGATCACGCCTGCCTTGGCCAGCTCCGCCTTGAAGGTGGTCGCCACCGACACCGAATCGAACACCGCATCCACCGCGACGCGGCGCTCGCCTTCCGGGCGCTCGACGCCGGCGAGGATTTCCTGCTCGCGCAGCGGAATACCGAGCTTCTCGTAGGTGCGCAGGATCTCCGGATCGACCTCGTCGAGCGACTTCGGCGCCACGAACTTCTTCGGGGCGGCGTAATAATACAGATCCTGGAAGTCGATCTTCGGATAATGCACGCGCGCCCAGGTCGGCTCGCGCATCGTCAGCCAGCGGCGATAGGCATCGAGCCGCCAGTCCAGCATCCATTGCGGCTCGTCCTTCTTGGCCGAAATGAACCGGACAATGTCCTCGGACAGCCCCTTGGGGGCCTTCTCGGATTCGATCAGCGTCTCGAACCCGTACTTGTATTGATCGACGTCGATACGGCGAACCTGTTCGACGGTCTCTTGTACGGCCGGCATTCTGTTCTCCCCTCGCGGTTTCAAGGACCGCAGCGGATCTGTCGGTTATGGTCGGTTTGGGCCTTGCGTCGGTCACCCTCCGCGCAGCCGCTTAAGCGGCGATGACTTTTCGCCCCTTAAGTAGTGATTCCGAGAGCTTTATCCAAGCACTTAGAAAGCGTTCAAGGTCGGTATCGGTGGTCAAGGGTCCGGTCGACACCCGGATCGCCCCGCGGGCCAGCGCCGGTTCGACCCCCATGGCCGCCAGCACATGGGACAACTGGACCTTGCCGGACGAACAGGCCGACCCCGAGGACACCGCCACCCCGGCGAGATCGAAGCCGATCACCGCGGTTTCGGCCCGCAAGCCGGGATGTGAAAACAATGTGGTATTAGGCAACCTCTCGGCTTCCTCGCCGAAGACGATGACGTCCGGCGTGTGATGGCGCAGGTCGGCCTCCAGCCGGTCGCGCAGCCGCCGTGCATGGGCGATCTCCGCAGCCAGGCTCTCGCGGACCTGCTCGGCGGCCGCGCCGAAACCGGCGATCGCGGCGACATTCTCGGTCCCGGCCCGCAGACCCCGCTCCTGGCCCCCACCGCGGATCAGCGGGTCTGACAGATGCAGGCCGTCGCGGCGGATCAGCGCCCCGGCGCCCTTCGGACCGCCGATCTTGTGTGAAGACAGCGTGAGAAGATCGCACCCCAACACATTGAAATCAAATGATACTCGCCCCGGCGCCTGGACCCCATCGACATGCAGCAGCCCGCCAGCCTCCCGGACCAGCTCAGCGACCTCAGACACCGGTTGAACGACGCCGGTCTCGTTATTGGCCAGCATGACCGACACCAGCGCCGGAGCGCCGCCGAGAAGCCGGCGCAGCGCATCTCGGTCGATCACCCCCTGCCGGTCCACCGGGATGGTTTCGATCTGGTCGCGAGGAAATCGCCCCCCCTCCCGGACCGAGGGGTGCTCCACCGCGGACACCAGGAGCCGCTCGACCGGCGCATCGCCGGCCTTCCGCGCCCAGCCGGGCGAGAGCGCCAGCACGTTGGCCTCGGTGGCACCGGAGGTGAAAATGATCTGATCCGGGTCGGTTCCGGCCAGCGCGGCCAGCTGGGTCCGCGCCCGCTCGATCGACTGCCGGGCGGCCCGGCCCTCGGCATGCACCGACGACGCGTTGCCGCACTGGTCGAGGGCCGCAAGCATGGCCTCGCGTGCCCGCGACCGCAGCGGGGCAGACGCATTCCAGTCGAGATAGGCACGCTCGATCATGCTTGCTTCATTCGCCGTCGCGGATGGCCGGGCCTCTATCTCATGCCACAAGCACGAGACGCTTGCATTTTGCCCCTTGCCTTATGGTAGAAACCGCCCGCACACCGCAAATGGCACCGGCGCTTGCAAAGCAAGGCCGATTCCTTATTTAGAACGGTTCTAAAAACTTACGTGCGACTGATCGATCCGTCAAGCGCACCAAGAGAACCTGCGCGGCACGGTTTGACGACCCTGCCGTATCCAGCCGAGGTCTTGCATGCCTGAAGTCATTTTCACCGGTCCCGCGGGTCGTATCGAGGGTCGCTATCATCCGGCCGCGCAGAAGAATGCGCCGCTCGCGCTGATCCTGCATCCGCATCCGCAGTTCGGCGGGACGATGAATCACCAGATCGTCTACCAGCTTTATTACGCGTATGTTCACCGCAATTTCTCGGTGCTGCGGTTCAACTTCCGCGGTGTCGGACGCAGCCAGGGCTCGTTCGACCATGGCGTCGGCGAATTGTCCGATGCGGCCGCCGCGCTCGACTGGGCGCAGACCATCAATCCGGAAGCCCGGTCGTGCTGGATCTCCGGCTTCTCGTTCGGCGCCTGGATTGGCATGCAGCTTCTGATGCGCCGGCCGGAGATCGAAGGCTTCATCTCGATCGCCCCGCCCGCCAACCTCTATGACTTCTCGTTCCTGGCGCCCTGCCCCTCGTCCGGCCTGATCATTCATGGCGACAAGGACGCGGTGGTGCCTCACCGGGACGTCACGACCCTCGTCGACAAGCTGAAGACGCAGAAGGGCATCGTGATCGAGCAGAAGGTCGTGGCCGGCGCCAATCATTTCTTCGATCAGAAGATCGAGGCGCTGATGCAGTCGGTCAACGCCTATCTCGACAAGCGCCTCGGCACGACCGGACGCAAACCGACCGCGGCCTGATCGCGGTCCCGCATTCCGCCCCTGCTGCGACAATCTGGAACCGGAACTTTACTGACGGCGTTGTGCTCCGCACCAAGTGGGGGCCAACGCCGTGTCCGACATCAAGTCCGACAGCAAGCAGACACGAGACCGGGACGATAGCCGGGCGCCGGACGATTCGGCCCGGCGTAAGACCCGCGGCGCGGCCGAAAAGCCCGGCGACGAGCAAGCGACCCCATCCGAAGCCGAACGCGAGAAATCGCTCGACGATACCGCCGCCGAACCCGAAGTGCCGGCATCGGCGACAAGCGATGCCGACAAGGAAGCCGAACGGGAGCAACTGCGCCGCCGCGCGCTGCTCGGCCGCTTCTGGTCCTCGGCGAAACGGTTCTGGCGCCCGCAACAGGGCGACCGTCTCGCCTGGCCGCTGACCATCGGCCTCGCGCTGCTCGTGATCCTCGCGGTGCTGGCGCAATACGGCATCAATGTCTGGAACCGGAAGATTTTCGACGCGCTGGAAAAGCGCGATTCCTCCACCGTGCTGCTGCTGGCGATGGTGTTTTTCCCGCTGGCCGCGGCGAGCATCGCGGTCGGCGTCGCGAGCGTCTATGGCCGCATGTCGATGCAGCGGCGCTGGCGCGCCTGGCTCAGCAATCATGTGCTCGACCGCTGGCTGAAGAACGGCCGCTACTACCAGCTCAACCTCGTCAGCGGCGACCATCAGAATCCGGAAGGCCGTCTGACCGAAGACCTTCGCGTCGCGACCGATGCGCCGATCGATTTCGCAGTCGGCGTCTCGACCGCGTCGCTGTCGGCGCTGACCTTCATCGCCGTGCTGTGGACCATCGGCGGCGCCCTCACCGTGCCGATTGGCGGCAGCGAATTCACGATCCCCGGCTTTCTCGTGATCGCGGCGGTGCTCTATGCCGTGATCGCCAGCGGCGCCATGGCGATTGTCGGCAAGAGCTTCGTCGCAGTCTCCGAAGCCAAGAACCAGGCCGAGGCGGATTACCGCTACCATCTGACCCGCGTGCGCGAGAATGGCGAAAGCATCGCGCTCCTTGGCGGCGAGGAGGAAGAACGCGCCGGTCTCAACCGCTCCTTCGTCGAAGTGCTGCGCAAGTGGCGCGCGATGTGCGCCCAGCACATGCGGACCACCGTGGTGTCGCACGGCTCCGGCATCATCGCGCCGGTGCTGCCGATCATCCTGTGCGCGCCGAAGTTTCTCGACGGCTCGATGTCGCTCGGTCAGGTGATGCAGGCGGCCTCGGCCTTCACCATCGTGCAGGCGGCCTTCGCCTGGCTGGTCGACAATTATCCGCGGCTTGCCGAATGGACCGCCGGCGCGCGGCGCATCGCGTCGCTCATGGTGTCGGTGGACGCGCTCGAAACCGCGGAGACCGGCGAAGGCTTCAACCGCATCAAGCGCGGCGAGACCGAGGACGCCGCCATCCGCATGAAGGACCTCGTGGTGGCGCTCGACAACGGCACCGCCGTGGTCGACGACACCGATGTCGTCATCAAGAAGGGCGAACGCGTGCTGGTCGCCGGCGCGTCGGGGTCCGGCAAGAGCACGCTGGTGCGCGCGATTTCCGGGCTGTGGCCCTGGGGCGGCGGCGAGATTGCGATCCAGCGCGACGCGCGGCTGTTTCTCCTGCCGCAACGGCCGTATGTGCCGACCGGCACGCTGCGCCGCGCCATCGCCTATCCCGGCGCCGCCGAGGACTGGGATCTCGACACCATCAAGGGCGCGCTCGACCGCGTCGGCCTTGGTCATCTCAAAGACCGGATCGAGGAGGACGCGCCCTGGGACCAGACACTGTCAGGCGGCGAGAAACAACGCCTCACCGTCGCGCGCGTGCTGCTGCATCGTCCCGACATTATCGTGCTCGACGAGGCGACGGCAGCGCTCGACCCGAAGAGCCAGGACGCCTTGATGAAGCTTCTGTCGGAAGAGATGGAAGGCCTCACGATCCTGAGCGTCGGCCACCGGCCCGAGCTCGAGCAATTCCATTCGCGCAAGCTGACGCTGGAGCGTCGCGACAAGGGCGGCGCCAAGCTGGTCGCCGACATCCTGCTGGTGCGCCCGCCCGGACAGCCGCGGCTGGTGCAGCGCCTCCTTGGGCGCACGAAAGCCAAGCCGCAACCGAAGGCGGCGTGAGCGGGATCGTCATCGCAGAGGATCGCACCGATCCGCATGCTCGGAGACGCGCGGACGTCAGAGCATCCGCACTTCTACGAGCATGAAAAACGCGGCGGATCGCGCTCTAGGACTTTTTTCATGTGAAACGCAAAGCGGGAAAGCCTTGTTCTTAAAGGCTCATCCGCATGCGGTCCGCGGCGCGCGGCTCGGCGGTGACGCCGCCGGTCATCGGAACTGGCGCACCCGTCGTCGTTGGAAAGGTGATCGGCAATCCTCGCAACGATCGCACCGCCATATAGGCGAAGGCCTGCGCCTCGATCGCATCCGAATCCCAACCGGCCTCGCGCGCGGTCTCGACCTTCGCCGGGGCCAGGCGTTCGCCGAGCATACGCATCAGCGTGGCGTTATTCGCGCCGCCGCCGCATACGATCCAGCTGTGTGGCGCCTCCGGCAGATGCGGAACGATGGTGGCAATGGTCGCGGCAGTGATCGCGGCCAGCGTCGCCGCGCCATCCTCGACGCTCTTGTCCGCAAGCTGCGCGCGATCCGTCACCCATTCGCGGAACGCGTTGCGGTCGAGCGACTTCGGCGGCTTCAGCGCGAAGAAGGAATGCTTGAGCACGCGCGCGACCGCGGCATCGTCCACCCGCCCGCGCGCCGC
>JAEWHY010000113.1 GCA_023387555.1 Pseudomonadota bacterium | reverse complement strand
TGGCGGAGCGTATCATACCGTCTCATTTGCCGGCCCACCCGTCGACGCGAGCGCCATTGGCGTCGACCCAGGACTTGGCGAATTCATGGGGATCCTGACGATCGACCTGGATGGCGTAGCTCATCTTGATGATCTCTTCGGGCTTGAAGTCGACCTTCTCCAGGAAGGCAGCCACCTCGGGGCGCTTCTTCGCCATCGCTGCGCCGTAGGAGATGTAGAAATGGGCGGCGTCCCAGGCGACCGGCGCGCTCGACCTCGCGACCCAGTTGGGGTCTTCGGTCGGCAGCACCACCTTCCACCTGGACGGGTCGTGGGGCGGCTCGGCCAGTTGGACGACTTCGTGCAGCTCGAAGAGATGATGCGGGGTGTAACAGTAGAACACCATCGGCCGGTCGGTCGCCACCGCCGCATCGACGGCCGCCATCGCGGCATCTTCCGGCGCCTCGACCAGCGTCACGGTCTTGCCGTAGCCGTAGCTGTTGGCGCGGATGCGCTCGATCGCCGTCGAGGACCAGGTTGCAGCGCCGATCCAGATTTCGCCCATGCCGTCGCCGTCGGTGTCCAGCGCGCTGGTCTTGGCGGTGTCGCTCAGGTCGGCCACATCCCTGATGCCGTAGGTCTCGGCTGCCACCTTCGTGGCACACAGACCCTGCCAGGCGTCGACGCCATGCTTGGCGAGCACGATGGTTCCATTCTCGCCGGCATATTTCGCGACGAGATTGTCGAGGTTCGGCCGCCAGGTTTCCGGATAGATGTCGACCTCGCCGTTGTTCAGAGCGGCGAACGCAATCAGCGTTCCCATCTCCCTGACCTCGGCATCGAGCCCGAACTCCTTCGCCAGGCTGACCTTGAGAATGTTTGCGCTCGCCTGTCCGGAAGGCCAGTTCGGCATCGCGATGACCAGATCGGCGGCAAATGCGGAACACGTCATGGCGAGACTGGACGCTGCCGCAAGCACCACCTGCAGCCCAGCGCGTTTGGTTTTCGGAATCAAGAGTAGACCCTCCCCGTCATGGGCCCGCCGCTCCCGCCTCCGCGACGCGCCTTGCCAATCATCATAAGCTTACGCATGGGTCCGCGCCAAGCCGCCATCGCGGCCATGGTGCCGCTACGTCATCACAAGCTGTTCAGTGCTGATCATCGGCCGCGCATCGATGGCTCGGAGCGCCCTGCCCTGTCGGCGCTACCGGCGCCCCGGCTTCGGCGCGCAAGGACGCTCATGCCCGCCGGCCATGCTTACGGCCGGCGCAGTTCGGAGCCCGAACCGGAGCGGTGATTGCGCCTACCTGCGGCTGAAGCGGACCGGAACCGTCAGGCTCATGCGGGGCTTCGCGATCTCCGGCGGCGGCGCGGGAACCGGGGAAGCGCGGCGCACCATGTCGATCGCGGCCTCATCGAGGGCCGGATCTCCGGACGATCCGGCCACCGATACGCTGAGCACGGCGCCGCCGGGATCGATCGCGAAACGCACGGACACGATACCGGCGACGGAGGCGCCGCGCGGAAAGCGCTTGAAGCGGTTGAGGTGCTTGTTGACGCGCGACTGCCAGCGTGCCGCGGACATACCGCTTCCCTTGGCGCCCGCCGATTTTGGCGCGGCTGTCGTCGGCGCGTCGGCGGCGCTCTTTCTCGACGCGGCGCTGGCGGGCGGCGCCGGCTTCGCGGCGGGCTGGGGAGCCGCCTTCTTCGCCGGTTTTGCGGGCTCCGGCTTGGCCGGCTTCGGGGTCTCCGCCTTGGTCGGCTTAGGAGGCTTCGGCTTCACCTCCTCCACGGGCTCCACCGTGTCGGGCCGCGGCGTCGGAACGGCCATCGCCACCTCCGGCAGAGGTGCCTCGACGAGATCGGGGATCACCTCCTCCACCCGCTCCGGCACGATTTCGGCGACGGACTCCGCGGACGTGTCTTCCGAAACCGTATCCTCCGGCTTGACCTCGGTCAGCTCGGCCGTCGTGGTCTCGGGTACGGCTTCCTCCGGCCGCTCGACCGGTTCGGCCTCGACCGTCTCCGGCGTCTCGACGGGCGCATGCTCGACGTCGGGTTGGACCCGCTCGACGACATGTTCCGTCGGCGTCGCCTCGGTCAGCGGCTCGGTGCTGGGAAGCGGCACGGGCTCGGCCTGCTCCACAGGCTCCTCGACCGGCTCGGCGGCTGCGGCCGAATCGACCAGTTCGGCCACCTCCTCGGGCACCGCTTCCGGCGCCACCGCCATCGGCGCCAGTTCCAGCATGACGGCCGGCGGCGCCTCGTCCAGCGACGGCTCGAAGTCGCGCCAGTGGCTGGCAGCCAGCATTGCTCCGCCATGGGCCACGAGCACGAACAGTGCCGCCGCAGCCCACAGCGAAACTTCGCGCCGGTCGAAACGCCGCGCCAGCAGATCAGGCAGTGCTGCAGCGTCGTCGCTCATTCCGCCGCGGGAGTTACGGGCGCATCGGCAGCCGGCAGGGTGCCGACCGTCTCCAGTCCGACCAGGGCGATCTTAAGATAGCCGGCGGCGCGCAGGAGGTTCATCACGTCCATCAGTTCGCCATAGTCGACCATGCGGTCGGCGCGCAGGAAGACGCGCTGCTCCTTGTCGGCGCCCGAAAAACGGTCGAGTGCCGCGCCGAGACCCTCACGCGCAACCGGCTCTTCGCCGAGCGCGATCGTGAGATCCTCCCTGACCGTCAGGTAGATCGGCTTCTCCGGCCGTGGCGACGGCATTGCCGTCGATGCCGGCAGGTCGACATTGACGTCGACGGTCGCGAGCGGTGCCGCGA
>JAEWHY010000093.1 GCA_023387555.1 Pseudomonadota bacterium | reverse complement strand
GGGATGGACAGCACCATTCGCGACGTGATGATTGAAGCCTCGCGGGCGTCCGACGAAGGCAACCAGAGCTTCGGCGACATCGTCAGACAGCTCTCGGAGGCGGGCGTCGAACGCTATCACCAAGACTTCCTGCGGTCGGAGCGGGCTTACTATCTGCCGAACGGGGAATCCGAGGTGGTGCGCAACGAGGCCGTCGGCGCAACGCCGGCGCAAAGCTTTTCCGCGCCGGGTGTCGAGGCCGCGGTGCGCGCGGTGCAGGCCGGCGCGATCAAATACAAAGAGTTCTGCCGTCAGGCGATGGAAGCCGGCTGCGTCGGCTATCTGGTCTCGATCGCAGGGCGGCGGGTGGTCTATTACGGCCGCACCGGCGACATGCATGTCGAATATTTCCCCGGCGCGCGGTAGGGACGCTCAATTGCGCGCCGGATGGTCGAGCTCCAGAACCAGGATTGCAGGTCCGCTGCCGATCAGGAAGCGGCGGCGCAGCACCACGAAGTCGTCGCTCGGGTCGCGTCCGAACGAGATCCGGTCACCCACCTGAACGCTTCCGTCCAGCAACTGGCTTGCGGCATTGACGTCGATCCCGGCGGCATCGGCACGGGCCCGCGCGCTCGCCGTCAGATCGATGCGGATGAAAAGCCTGCGCTCGGTCATTGAGGCGAATCTGCCGCGGGCGCATAAGCGCGGGCGGGATGGGGGAGGGACATCATGCTGATCGTCCGGTTTGCCAAGATCGCAATGACGGCGGCGCTGGCCGCGTTCGCCTTCATCGTCACCTACAACAACATCGTGGATTACGGCAGCAACTACGAGTTCGTAAAACACGTCCTCAGCATGGATACCACATTTCCGGGCAACAAGCTGATGGGACGGGCGATCACCGATCCGTGGCTGTGGACGCTCGGCTATGGCGCGATCATCGCCGCCGAGGGGCTGGTTTTCCTGCTGCTGGGGATTGCGACCCTCGCCATGCTGTTCGCGCTGCGGGCGCCGGCCGCCACCTTCCAGCGCGCCAAGGCCTGGCTGGTGGCCGGTGCTACCCTCGGCTTCATGGTCTGGTTCTTCGGCTTCATGGTGGTGGGCGGCGAATATTTTGCGATGTGGCAATCAAAGATCTGGAACGGGCAGGAAGCCGCGTTCCGCTTCTACATGACATTGCTGGCGGTGCTGATATTCGTCCAGCAGAAGGACGAGGACCTGGGCTGACGCTTGCGCGCGTTGGTTCGGCGGGTAATCTCGTTCGCAAAACTATTCGCGGAGCGGAGCGTCATTGATGGGGGAACCGGCAGCCGGGGCTTTGCCGGCGGGGGAGAAGCATTCTGCGGTTGCGTTGCGCGATGTCACCATCACGTTCCGTCTCGGCAAGGGCGCGACCTATACCGCTGTCAGCGATGCAACATTGTCGGTGGCGGATGGCGAATTCGTCGCGATCGTCGGACCGACCGGGTGCGGCAAATCAACGCTGCTGAATGTCGCCGCGGGTCTGCTTGTCCCGTCAGCCGGCACCGCCGAAATCTTTGGCTCCCCGCTCAGCGACCTGAACCGGCAGGCCGGTTACCTGTTTCAGGCCGACTCGCTGTTTCCGTGGAAGACGGCCCTGCAGAATGTCGCGATCGGGCTCGAAACCGCAGGTGTCGCGTCCGGCGAGGCGCGAACGCGCGCGCAGGACTGGTTGACCCGCGTCGGGCTGGCCGGGTTCGCCGCCCGCTATCCGCACATGCTCTCGGGCGGACAAAGGAAGCGCGTCGGCCTCGCGCAAGTGCTGATCCGCGATCCGAAGATCCTTTTGATGGACGAGCCGTTCGGTCCGCTCGATGCCCAGACCCGCCAGATCATGGGCAATCTGCTGCTCGATCTGTGGAGCGCCGACCGCAAGGCGGTGCTGTTCGTCACCCACGATCTCGAGGAGGCGATCGCGCTGTCCGACCGTGTCGTCATCATGTCGGCGGGACCGGCCGCGCGCATCATTGGCGACTGGCGGGTCCCGCTGGCCCGCCCGCGCGACATCTCCGAGGTCAAGCTCGACAAGGCTTTCCACGAACTGCATCGCGAGATCTGGAACGTGCTGAAGGACGAAGTGCTGAAGGGCTACGCCCAGACGGGGGGCGGGTGATGAGCGCGGCTCTGTCATTCACCGCTTGCTCAAGTGCGCTCCCTCCCCCCTTGCGGGGGAGGGTTGGGGTGGGGGGTGAATTGCACGTCCTTCGTTTTGGCCTACCCCCCTCCCGGCTCGCCAAAGTGCGTCAACGGTGCGCCTTAACGCGCTTCAGGCTCGCCGACCTCCCCCGCAAGGAGGGAGGTGCACTGAGTATGCGGATCGCGCGAGGCGAACGGACATGAACCGCGTCGCGCTGCTCGGATGCCAGATCCTCGTCATGGTCATCACGCTGCTGGCGTGGCATCTGCTCACCACCCTGCCGATGTCGGACGGCAAGCCGCTGGTGCCGCCGTTTTTCTTCTCGACGCCGGGCGATGTGTTCGCGCGCATCTGGCAATGGTTCTACGACGGCACGATCTGGCGGCACCTGTGGATCACGCTGACCGAGGCGACGCTCGCCTTCGTGATCGGCTCGGTCGGCGGCATCCTCGTCGGCTTCTGGTTCGCGCGGCAGCCGCTGATCGCCGCGATCTTCGATCCCTATGTGAAGATGATCAATGCGCTGCCGCGCATCGTGCTGGCGCCGATCTTCACCTTGTGGTTCGGGCTCGGCATCTGGTCGAAGGTGGCGCTCGGCGTGACCCTCGTGTTCTTCATCGTGTTCTTCAACGTCTATCAGGGCGTGCGCGAAGTCAGCCCGACGGTGCTGGCCAATGCCCGCATGCTCGGGATGAACGAGCGACAATTGATGCGGCACGTCTACTGGCCCTCGGCGCTGTCCTGGATGTTTTCCTCACTGCACACCTCGGTCGGATTTGCGGTGGTCGGCGCGGTTGTGGGCGAATATCTCGGATCGGCCGCAGGGCTCGGCTATCTGATCCTGCAGGCGGAGGGAACCTTCGACATCGCGGGCGTATTCGCCGGCATGTTCGTTCTGGCGGCCTTCGTCATCGTCATCGATGGCATTGTCACGTTGGTCGAGCGGCGGCTGCTGGTGTGGCGCCCGGTCGCGGCCGACACGCGGACGTGATGGTCCTCTTTCCCTTCCCGTGAAGCGGCGGGGAGAGGGGAAAAGCATCGGACTTTGCAGGCGCGGCGCGGTGTTTTATCGTCCGCGCCAGCAATTGCGACCGGCGAGACGGTCGCTCATCGCCACGGGAGGATTTTTCATGACGGCTCGACTTTTCGGGCGGCTTGCGTCGTCGCTTTTTGCGCTCGCGCTGATGTCGGGCGCGGCGATCGCGCAATCCAAGGTGACCGTCGCCATCGGCGGCGCGGCCTGCCTTTGCTACCTGCCGACGGTGCTGGCCAAGCAGCTCGGCGAATACGAGAAGGCCGGCGTCAATGTCGAGATGGTCGACTTCAAGGGCGGTTCCCAGGCGCTGACCGCGGTGCTGGGCGGCTCGGCCGACGTCGTGTCCGGCTATTTCGACCACTGCGTCAACCTCGCGGCGAAGGGCCAGCATTTGCAGTCCTTCGTGGTGTATGACCGCTATCCGGGCCTAGTCCTGGTGGTGTCGCCGAAGCAGACCGGCACCATCACATCGATCAAGGATCTCGCCGGCAAGAAGGTCGGCGTCTCGGCGCCGGGTTCCTCGACCCATTACTTCCTGAACTATCTGATGAAGAAGAATGGCGTCGATGCCGGCTCCGTCGGCGTGATCGGCATCGGCCTCGGCGCGACTGCGGTCGCGGCGATGGAGCAGGGCTCGGTCGATGCAGCGGTGATGCTCGATCCCGCGGTGACGCAACTGCAGGGCCGCAACAAGGATCTGCGCATCCTGTCCGACACCCGGACCGAAAAGGACACGCTCGAGGTGTTCGGCGGCGAATATCCGGGCGGGGCGCTCTACACCCGTGCAGACTGGATCGAGAAAAACCCGAAGGTCGCGCAGGGGATGACAACGGCGATCGTCAACACGCTGAAGTGGATCCACGCCCATACGCCGGAAGAGATCATGGCGAAGATGCCGCCCGAACTGATCGGCGCGGACAAGGCGCTCTATCTCGAGGCGCTGAAGAACACGATTCCGATGTATTCCAAGACCGGCCTGATGGATCCGAAGGGCGCGAAGGCCGTGCTCGACGTCTTCAGCCAGTCGTCGGAGGCGGTGGCCAAGGCCAAGATCGACCTGTCGAAGACCTACACCAACAAGTTCGTCGAACAGGCGCTGAAGGAGAAATAGGGCGCTGAGGCCAAGAGGAATTCATTATAATCTCTTGGCCTCAACCAAACTTGTCGCAAATCCATTTCAGAAAAAAACTGTCACAAGCTGATTTAGCGGAAATCGGGTTGTCCGCTGTCCTTGTTGCCAAGGCGGTGATGGCGATTGCTGCCCTGCCATCCTCGTAGAGCGCGTTGTTTCTTGATATTCCAACGGCATTTGCGAATTTATTATAGGCGACAAGCGCTTTATCGAAATCGGACGATGCGGACGTAACTGCTTGAAGAAGCGTGCTTGGCGGAAGATGCTGGATGTAGAGGCTAAAATTGGTCAATTTCTGAAAGCGTTCGGCGCGTTCGCTCGGAGACAAGTGGATTTCAGTACTGAATGCCTCGTTCATAGAGTTGAGTATGAAAATGCTATTTGAGAAGCGAGTGCGCGCACTGCTATTCTCCATGCGTTTGGCAATTTGCTCAAGATAAGC
>JAEWHY010000087.1 GCA_023387555.1 Pseudomonadota bacterium | reverse complement strand
TCAGACGCGCGGCCTCGGCTTTCGTGGTGGCCTTTTGTTCGGCGCGGATCCGCCTGGCTTCGGCTTTTTCAGCGGCGATCCGCTCCCGCTCGACGCGGCGGATTTCCGCCTGTTCGGCCTCGATCTTCCTGCGCCTGATCCGCTCTGCTTCCGCGATCGCTGCCTCCTCCGCGCGAATGCGGGCGCGCTCGGCCGCCTCCTCGGCTTCCTTCTTCAGGCGCGGCTCATTGGCGATCCACCACAATTCGTGCTTGCGCGAGCGGCGCGATTCCCATTCCTCAAAACGGCGATACGCAGCGTGAAATTTCCGCGCAACAGTGCCGCCCAGTCGTCCGCCGCTCCAGATCAATTCGAACGGCTCGAACAGGCGGTAGCGATCGTCGCCGTCCATGATGGCGCCGGAGATCAGCGAAGCGGCCATGGCCGAGGTGTTGAGCCCCTGCCCGCCGAAGCCGCTCGCAAGCCAGACCCCCGGCGCAACCTCGCCGATCTGCGGCATCATGTGGACGGTGATGCCGATGGTGCCGCCCCAGGCGTGCTCGATATCGATCGCCCCAAGCTGCGGAAAGCGCGCCCGCAGATCGGCCCGCAGCCGTGCCCCATGGCGGCGCGGATTGGCCTGCGGCGTCGCAACACGCCCGGCAAAGAGCAGCCGGTCGCCGCCGACAATGCGATACTGATGATCGGCGAAAGCGGAGTCGCTCACTGCACCCGGATAATCGATGGCCGCAGCCAGCGCTTCGCCGAGCGGCTTTGTCACCATCGCGAAGGTCTGCAGCGGGATCAGCGTATGCGCAACCTTCTGCACGATCGGTTGCAGATGCACATTGCCCGCCAGCACGATGTGCGCCGCACGCACACGTCCGTGCGCCGTGGTGATCCGCTTGCGCACGCCCGCCGGATCGATCGAGAGCGCCGCCGTTTCCTCGAAGATCCGCGCGCCGGCCGCCTCCGCCCGCCTTGCAAGATCGAGCGCATAATCAAGCGTGTGAATGCTAAACGCGTTGGGAAAATGGATCGCCTGGAAATAGTAGGGCGATTTGACCTTGGTGCGCACCAGATCTTTCGGCCACATCTCGATGTCGGCGCCATAGCTGCGCAGCAGGTCCGCCTCATCGGCAATGTCACGGGCGCGGTCGCGCTTGCACACCTGCAGCCAGCCCTCGCTCTGCAGCAGGCCCTCCTTTTTCGATTCCCCAATCGACCGGCGCACCGCATCGACGCCGGCCTGCGACAGCAGCCACAATTCGCGCGCATCGTCGGGGCCGACCCGGGAGATGATGTTCTGCAGCGTTTGCGCGTAACCGGGCCGGACGCAGCCGATGTTGCGGCTCGAGGCGTTCCAGCAGATCCGCCGCGCTTCCAGCACCGCGACCGACCAGCCGTGTCGCGCCATCTCGAGTGCCGTGGTCAGCCCTGCAAGACCGCCGCCGATGATGCAGACATCGACGTCGAGATCGTGCGTCAGCGGAAGCCGCGGCTGCGGCGTGTCGCCGGTCGCGGTGAACCAGCTTTCGCCATAGGCCGGGTCGACGGCGACATCAGCCGCCGCGGCTGGCGGTGCGACGTCCTGTTGCGACTCGTCCTGTGCCGGGCTCGTGTTAGGCTGGTCCACCGAATGCCTCCCCCTCCCTGGACCGCACGCCATGCGCCGTCTGATGCTTCTGCGCCATGCCAAATCCGACTGGTCGCAGCCCGGACAAAGCGACCACAAGCGCGGGCTCGCCACACGCGGCCGTAAGACCGCTCCGCTCATGGGACGCTTCATGGCCGCGCATGCGCTGGTCCCCGATCATGCGATCGTGTCGACCGCAACGCGCACGCGCGAAACGTGGCGCCTTGTGGCGGAAGCCCTTCCGCACAAACCGTCGGCGGATTTCGAAGACCTCATTTATGAAGCTTCGCCCAGCGACATTCTGGCTGCGATTGCGCAAGCGCCCTCCTCCGCCAAGACCCTGCTCGTGGTCGGACATAATCCCGGATTCCAGGACACTGCAAATCTTCTGGTTGCGTCCGGTGACAAGCGGTTGCGCGAGAGCCTCATGGAGAAATTTCCGACCGCGTCCCTGGCCGTCATCGATCTCGACATCGACGACTGGAGCGAGATCCGGCCCGGCATCGGCCGGCTGGAGAGCTTCGTGACACCGCGTGCGATCGGCGGCGCAAACGACTAAACTCGGCACACAAAAGGGGAGGAACCGATCATGTTCAAAAGAATTCTGGTGCCGGTCGATCTGGCGGAGCCTGAACTGGCGCGTCCAGCGATCGATACCGCATGCGCGATGGCCCGCAGCGCCAACGGCTCTATTCGCATCGTGCATGTGCTGCCGATGACCCCTGTCATGCTCGCGGAATATGTGCCGCCGGACTTCGACGTGCAGCAGCGCAAGTCCGCCGAGGACGGCATGAAGAAACTCACCGGCGAATGCGGCCTCGCAGCAGATCGGGTGTCGGGCGTAGTGCGACAGGGCGGCATCTATCATGAGGTGATCGAGGAGGCGAAAGCCATGAGCGCCGATCTGATCGTCATGACCTCTCACCGGCCGGACATGCGCAGTTACTTTCTGGGATCGAATGCGGGGCATGTCGTGCGCTACGCCAATTGTTCGGTCCTGGTGCTGCGCGATTAGGCTCGTGTGGGGTTGGCGGCGGACGGCTTGGGCAGGACGTCGTTCGGGATCTGCTCAAGCGAATATTGACGGGGCAAATTGCGCTTGAAGAACATCCCGAGCTGCCACAGCAGCACGACGAAAAAGCCGAGGAGGAACAGCGTCGCCGTCATCTCACCTTGCAACAACGCGCGCCCGATCAGTGCGATCATGGCGACGCAGATGCCGACGAAGATCGCAAAGCCGGGCCAATACAGCAGCGGGATCGCACCGGCGGTCAGCCGCGGGGTGCCTCCGGCTGCTGCGATCCGCTCGTGCAGCGCCCTGATGAAATGGGAGTAGGAATCGTCGAGCCGCTCCTGCTCAAGCATCGACTTCCATGACGTCGAGGCAATCGAAATCTTCGGATTTCGGTCCGACCAGATCTCCGTCAGGAAACGATAGGACTGCATAGTGACCGGCCGGAATGCGAGCCGTATCTGGCGAATGTCGGTGTAGGGAATACGGCCCGACGCGCCCGCGGCAGACCAATGCAAAGCGTCGGGTTCAAGCCGAAGCAACCATGCGCCTCCGAGCAGCGAAGCCTTGTAGGTATATTGGACTTCCGCGACGTGCTGGCTCGCGGCGGTGCTCGCGCTCTCAGCGGAGTTCTTGATCTCAGCGGTTTCGCCGCCCGTCTCACTCATCATCGGTCCCCCTGCGAGAGCCCTCTTAGCACGAAGTGGCGCCGTGCATGGAGAGATCCTCTCCGGAACAACGGCTGCGGACCTCGCGTTGTGATTGAGGAAAACAACCCCAGGACGATTTTTGAGAGAGAGGAACGATGACATCCCTGAAGACAATGATCGTAGCTGGCGGCCTTGCCCTGGCCATGGCGACGTCCGGTTGGGCCCAGTCAGGTGGGTCCTCCGGCGGATCGTCAGGCGGATCGTCAGGCGGCAGCGGTTCGTCCGGCAGCACTGGAGCGTCCAGTGGCGTCGGATCGTCTGGCGGCGTCGGAGCGTCCGGCAGCACCGGAGCGTCCGGTGGCGTCGGTTCGTCCGGCGGCGTTGGATCGGCCACGGGAACCGGCACGGCGCCGACCCAGCCGGGCGGCTCGCCGTCTCCGAGCGTCGCGCCGGCTACCCCAGCGCCCGGAGCCACCACGGGATCCGGAACCGGACTTCCGAGGACCGGCACCGCTCCGAGCAGGACGCAGCCCGGCACCCCCGGCGCTGTCAGCCCCGGAAACCCCAACGCAGCCTCCCGGCCGAGTGTCCCCAATATCAGCGGCTCGCCCATCATCACCCAACCGGGCCAGTCGCCCTGCATCACCTCCGGCACGGGTGCCTGCTGAGCGGCAAATCCAACGGACGTAGAATATAAAAAGCGCCGGTCCGATGACCGGCGCTTTTTTCATGCGATCGACGAACGCGTCAGCTTGCGGCCTTGCGGTTCACCTTGCTCTCGGCAACCGAGGTGAGCTTGCGATCGGTCGCCTTTTCTTCGTCGAGTGTCTTCTGAAGAATTGCGGCGGCATCGTCGCGGCCGAGCTGATGCGCCCAGGCGATCAGGGTTCCATAGCGGGTGATCTCGTAATGCTCCACCGCCTGCGCTGAAGCGATGAGCGCGGCGTCCAGCACTTCCTTGTCATCGACCTCGCTGGACACGTCCTGCGCCTCTTCGATGATCCCGTCGATGGCCGGACAGTCGACAGCCTTCGGCTTCATGTCGTGCAGCTTGAACACCTGCTCGAGGCGGGCGACGTGATTTTCGGTTTTCTGAAGGTGCTTCTGCAAACCCATCTTGAGGTCGCGATCGGTTGCCTTGCCGATCATATCGGGCAGCGACTTCAGGATCTGCTTCTCGGCGTAATAAACATCCTGAAGCTGATGCACATAGAGATCGTTCATGGTTTTGATATCGGCAGAAAACAGGCCCATTGGCGGCTCCCTTGTTTGCGTTGATCTTGGTGACGCGAGCGCGCCCCGCCGGGCCAACGTGACAGTGCAGACGAGGTTCCTGACAGTTTCGTTATTGCGAGCGCGCGGAACCGCCTGCCGCACCGCGAATTGATATCACGATCACGCATCGTTTCGTCATGTCACGAAAAGAGGAGCGGAGTGCCCCCCAACTGGGGATGAGGTTCGTGATGAAAGATCCAGAAACGCCAGAACATCCGGAGGAGCGCCGTGCCCGAGGAGAGAGCACGACAGCTCCTGCGCCATTCGACACTTCAGACCTGCATCAGATTCCCGACACCACCGTTGACGATCCGCCGTACCGTAACTGGTGGGTGATGACCGATCCCGGGAAGCGCTGACCGGCGTTTGGAACCGCATCCGCCTGTCAGGATTTGAAAACCGAGAGTTCCACCAGGAGATTTGGCATGGCCCGCACCCGATGGCACGGCCCGCAGGATTTGATCGGCCGGATCAGCGATACGATCGCGGATCATCCGCGCGTCAGCGCTGCGGCCGCATTCCAGATGGGCGTCCTGCTCGGCCAGACGATACAGCATAGCGG
>JAEWHY010000082.1 GCA_023387555.1 Pseudomonadota bacterium | reverse complement strand
CGGATCGCGAGCGCGGCAAGCTGCTTGCTGCGGTAAGTGAAATAGGGGTCCGAACTGAAGACGAGGCCGCCGGCGCCCAGTTCGTTCACCGCAGTGAACATGGCGTCGAACTCGCCTTCGCTTTGGGCCTTCAGGACGACCAGTTCCAGGCCGAGGCTGTCGGCGGCGGCGTGCAGATTGTTGAGCTGCATGCTGGAGGTCGGGCTTGTCGGATTGATCGCGACCACGAACACGGTCTTGCCCGGACGGACTTCGTGCATGAACTCGAGCCGCTTGCGTGAGACTTCGACGCTCAGGCTCGACACGCCGGTGAGATTGCCGCCGGGACGCGACAGGCTGTCGACCACGCCAAGCGCGACCGGGTCGCCACCCATTTCGAACACGATCGGCGTCTTGGTGGTTGCCGACTTGGCGGCGAGCGCGACCTCGGCGCCGCCGGCGGCAACGATGACCGCAGGCCTGTGCGCCGCGAGATCCCGCGCGAGCGCCGAAAGCCGGTCGTAACGGCCCTCCGCCCAGCGATACTCGATCCTGACATTGCGCCCGTCGACGTAGCCGAGTTGGGCAAGACCTTCGCGAAAGGCGGCGAGCCGGCTGCCGTAGCGCTCCGGCATTTCCGAACCGAGATAGCCGATGACGGCCATCTCCTGGGCGCGGGCCGATACAATCAACGCGGCGGCGCACCCCGCGAGCGCGAGGACATCGCGGCGTCGGATCCGAGCAGCGGCGCATGCCCCGGCACGAGGCGCGGTACGCAAGGTTGCTCTCCTTCCAGGCGAGATCGCCTGACGGCAGTCCGATTCTATGATCCCGGCCATGAAGTCCGTCAACAGAACTGCATTGACTCGATCCGGCGGCTTGTGGCGATGCTGCGAGGAACCCGGAACACCGAATGCGGCGAAGGAGCCGGCGCTACGCGGGCAAGCCGCCGTCCGGGATGTGCCGCTGCGCGATTGCGCAAAGCCGCTCGCCCGATGGGCGAAGCGCTACCGGCTCCGAACGCTGTTCTGTCGAGAATGTCCCGGAAGGGACTGCCAAATTTGGAGCGGGCGAAGGGATTCGAACCCTCGACCCCGACCTTGGCAAGGTCGTGCTCTACCCCTGAGCTACACCCGCATCCGTGCTCCGGCGGCGATTCCGTCGCCGGGCGGCCTTCCTATGCCAAATGGTCCACGGCATTGCAACTACAAGCGCAGAAATAATAGAAGGCGGACGCCATTCAGTTCCCGATCCCGCCATTTTCCGCAAATGCCCGCCACGCCCGACGACCTGTTCGCCTTCCTCGACCGCCTGGCCATCCCCCATCAGACCGTTTCGCACCCCCCGTTGTTCACCGTGGCGGAGTCGCGAGGGCTCGTGGACCGGCTGCCGGGGGGCCACAGCAAGAATTTGTTCCTCAAGGACACCCGCGGGACGCTCTATCTCGTGGTCCTGCTCGAGGACGCGCGGGTGAACCTGAAGACCCTGCCCGGAATCATCGGCAGCGGGCGGGTCTCCTTCGGTTCGGCCGACCTCTTGCGGGAGGCGCTCGGCGTCGAGCCGGGCTCGGTGACGCCCTTCGCCCTGATCAACGACCGGGACCGCCGGGTCACGCCGGTGTTCGACGCCGCGATGATGGAACGGCCCCTCCTCAACTTCCATCCGCTGGTCAACACCATGACAACCTCGATCGCGCGTGACGATCTGGTGAAATTTGCTGGCGCCACCGGACATGTTCCGCTGATCGAGCGGGTCTCAGCGCCGACGGGGGATTGACTGGATTGAAATTGAGGTCTTTCTCGCCATTTAATGACCTGATCCAATCGAGCCCGACAGGGGTAACTTCGCCCCGCAAGGATTGCTGACAATGCTGCAGAATTTTGGCGAGGCGCCGAACGCCGCGCCCGCGTCAGACTTGATCGCGGACACCACCACCCAGACCTTCGTCAAGGACGTCGTCGAGGAGAGCAAGAAGCGCCCGGTCCTGGTGGACTTCTGGGCGCCGTGGTGCGGGCCCTGCAAGCAGCTGACCCCGGCGCTGGAAAAAGTCGTCAAGGCCGCCAAGGGCAAGCTCAAGCTCGTCAAGATGAACATCGACGAGCATCCGCAGATCTTCCAGCAGATCGCCCAGCAGATGGGGATCCAGTCGATCCCCGCCGTGCTCGCCTTCGTCAACGGCCAGCCGATCGACGGCTTCCTCGGCGCGCTGCCGGAGAAGCAGATCACCGAATTCGTCGAGCGGCTGATCAAGGACCGGGTCGGCGGCGAGGAGAAGGATGCGCTGGCGGCGGCCGATGCGGCGCTCGCCGAGAATGATTTTGCCGGCGCGGCCGAGCTCTACGCGCATCTGCTGCAGCAGGATTCGTCGAACGTCCAGGCGATGGCCGGCCTCGCGCGCTGCTATGTCGGCACCGGCAATGTCGAGCAGGCCAAGAAGACGCTCGAGATGATCCCGGAAGGCAAGCAGGGCGATCCCGCGGTCGCCGCGGCGCGGGCCGCGATCGAGCTTGCCGAGCAGACCAAGAATCTCGGCCCGGTGGCCGACCTCGAGGCGAAGGTCGCCGCCGACCCGAAGGATTACCAGGCACGTTTCGACCTCGCGCTGGCACTCAACGCCGCGGGGAACCGCGAGGGCGCGATCGACCAGCTGGTCGAGATCGTCAGGCGCGACCGCAAATGGAACGACGACGGCGCCCGCAAGCAGCTGGTTCAGCTGTTCGACGCCTGGGGTCCGACCGACGAAGCGACCCTGAACGGGCGCAAGCGGCTGTCATCGGTGCTGTTCGCTTGATCGCGCTCCGGGGGCCGGAACGCGTTCGATTTCTTGTCGTTTCGTTTGGCGTTCAAGTTATCGCGAAGGGCGGAGTGCGGCGATGCCCATGAATGCGGCTTATCACGGACCTGTGGAGCTGCCGGAAATCATCCCGGTGTTTCCGTTGCCCGGCGCGCTGCTGCTGCCGCGCGGCCAGATGCCGCTGAATATCTTCGAGCCACGCTATCTCGCTATGGTCGACGATGCGCTGGCCTCGCGCCACCGGCTGATCGGCATGATCCAGCCGGACTCCGCGCATCCGGGCCCCGAGAACAAGCCGAATCTCTTCAAGGTCGGATGCGTCGGCCGTATTACCCAGATCGCCGAGAGCGGCGACGGCCGTTATCTGCTGCAGCTCACCGGCGTGTCGCGGTTCCGCGTCGAGGAGGAGCTGGAGGTCGCAACCGCCTACCGCCAGTGTCGCGTCACCTACGCGCCGTTCGCGGACGATTTCGTCGCTCGCAAGGGCGAGGACGCGGTCGACCGCAAGACCCTGCTGCGCACGCTCGCGGAATTTCTCACCGCCAACAATCTCAAGGCCGACTGGGAGGGCATCGAGAGTGCGCCCAATGAAGCCCTAGTCAATGCGCTCGCAATGATGTCGCCCTACGGCTCGGCGGAGAAGCAGGCGCTGCTGGAAGCGCCCGATCTGAAGACGCGCGCGGAAATCCTGGTCGCGGTGACCGAAATCGAACTCGCCAAGAATCGCACCGACGGCGAGACGCCGCTGCAGTAGCGCGGCAAGGAGGAAGATTCGATGTCCGAGATGTCCGACGACAAGACCAGCGGCAACAGGGTCGATCCGAAGCTGCTCGAAATTCTTGTCTGCCCGCTGACCAAGGCGACGCTGGAATACGATCCGGTGAAGCAGGAGCTGATCTCGCGCAGCGCCCGGCTCGCCTATCCGATCCGCGACGGCATTCCGATCATGCTGGCGGAAGAGGCGCGGCGGCTGGATTGAGCCGCGAGCCCCCGCATGCGCGGTCCTCGGCTCCGGGCTTGACCCGGGGCTTCATCTGCAGGTCTAGATACCGGCCATAACGAAGCGACCGATGGCCGTGTCGCTCGCGGGTGGAAACATGCTGAAAATCTACGGACGCAACACGTCGTCGAACGTGCAGAAGGCGATGTGGGCCGTCGGCGAACTGAATTTGAAGCACGAACGCTTCGATGTCGGCGGCGCCTTCGGCAAGAACAAGGAGCCGGATTATCTGGCGATGAATCCGAACGGCCTCGTGCCGACGCTGGTCGAGGGCGATTTCATCCTCTGGGAATCCAATGCGATCGTGCGCTATCTGGCGCGCAGCTATGGCGCCGGGACGCTCGAGCCGGCGGACGCAAAGGCCATCGCGCTCGCCAACCAATGGATGGACTGGCAGGTGTCGCTGGTCGGACCGGCGATCTTCCACGCGTTCTGGGGGCTGATTCGCACGCCCGCCGAGAAGCGCGACATGGCGGCGATCGCAGAATCGCAGCGCAAGACCACCGAGGCGATGAAGATCCTCGATGCGCAACTGGCGCGCACCGCCTATGTCGCCGGCGAAAGCTTCTCGATGGGCGACATCCCGGTCGGCGTGATGGCATACCGCTTCCGCCAACTGTGTCCGGAGCGGCCCCACATGCCGCATCTCGAACGCTGGTACGCGCAGATCGAAAAGCGGCAGGCATTCCAGGATCACGTCGGCTCGATCCCGCTGACGTGAGGCGTCATTCATGCGAGACCGGATCGGGAAAATCCTCGCGGCCTCGCTGATTGCAGCATCGGTCATGGCGGCGGAGGCGAATCAAGCGGAGGCGCAGATGATCGAAGAGCCATGGTCCGTCGGCGGCCTTCATGGCACTATCGCCAAACCGCGCGATCACGCGCGCGGTCCCGCCGTGCTGATCGTTGCCGGCTCTGGACCGACCGACCGTAACGGCAACGGGCCCGGCTCTCCGCCTGCGCTTCACACCGACAGCTACAAGTTCCTCGCCGCGGGCCTCGCCGACAACGGCATCCTGTCGCTTCGCTACGACAAGCGCGGTGTTGCGGAAAGCCGGCCGCTGGTCACGCGCGAGGACGAGGTGAATTTCGATCATTTCGTCGATGATGCGCTCACGGCGGTGCAAAGCCTCGCCGCCCGTCCGGATGTCTCATCGGTGCTGATCGCCGGACACAGCGAAGGCGGGCTGATTGCACTCGCCGCCGCCAAGCGCGTGCCGGTTGCGGGACTGGTTCTGCTGGCAACGCCGGGGCGCACCTATCTGCAGGTGATGCGCGGTCAGCTCAAGGAACGGCTGCCGGCCGATCTCGATGCCAGCGCCAACGCCATTCTCGATTCGCTCGCTGCGGGCAAAGCTGTCGGCAATCTTCCCCCGCAACTCGCCGGCCTGTTCCGGCCTTCGGTGCAGCCGTTCCTGATGTCGATCGGCAATTTCGATCCGGCCGCCGCGCTCGCGCAGTCGAAAGCCCCGGTGCTGATCGTCCATGCGGGCCGCGACCTGCAGGTGTCGGCGACGGATTTCGACGCCCTGCGCGCCGCGCGACACGATGCGCAGGCGCTGCTGCTGCCTGAGGCCAATCACACGCTGAAAGTGTCGCCCGCGGATCGCGAGGGCAACCTCGCGCTCTACAGCAATCCTGGGGCGCCGCTCGATCCGGCACTGATGCCGGCGCTCGTGGCGTTCATCCGCTCGGTCGACCGTTAAAGCGCCTCGCCCTTCAAGAGCTTCGGCACGTCGCCGGTCAGACCGGCGGCCTCGCGAATGAAGAAGCCCTTCAGGTTCGGCATCCGGTCGACCAGCCCGAGGCCGACATCGCGGACCAGCCGCAGCACGTCGGAATTGTTGGAGAACAGCCGGTTCAGCCCGTCGGTGGCGATCCCCATCGCCATGGTGTCGAACCGCCGCCAACGCTGATAGCGCTCCAGCACCGATACCGCACCGACATCGATGCCGAGCCGCGCGGCGTCGATGATCGCTTCCGCAAGCGCGGCGATATCGCGCAGTCCCATGT
>JAEWHY010000019.1 GCA_023387555.1 Pseudomonadota bacterium | reverse complement strand
CGTCTGCCCTATGCGAAAGCGGAACTCGTCATCGATGCGGTGCCGAGCGCGGTCGAGATCGACAACGCCCTGCAACGTCTCGAAACCCTCGCGCGCGGCAGCGGCGGCGTCGTGGTCGGTTATTCGTCGACGCTTCCGGCCAGTATCGACCGCATCGCCAAATGGGCGAAGTCCGCGCAGGGCCGCGGCATCGTGCTGGTTCCGGTTACCGCCGCCGCGGTCCGATCACGCTCGAGTTGAGCGAAGGTCCCGGTCTCCGATCTTGCAAAATCCGACCGCACCGGCACACAATCCGCTCATGGCAAAAGACAAATACGAAGACCTGCCGTATCGCGCCTGCGTCGGCATGATGGTGCTCAACCACGACGGCAATGTTTTTGTCGGCCGGCGGACCAACGGGCCGGAACATGTCGATGCCGTGCATACCTGGCAGATGCCGCAAGGCGGCGTCGACGACGGCGAAGACCTCTACGAAGCGGCGCTGCGCGAATTGCTGGAAGAGACCAGCATCCGTTCCGTGGTCAAGCTCGGCGAAATCGACGAGTGGCTGTCCTACGACATTCCGCGCCAGATCGCAGGCCGCGCCTGGAAGGGCAAATACCGCGGCCAGAAGCAGAAGTGGTTCGCGTTCCGCTTCACCGGCACCGAGAAGGAAATCAACATCTTGCAGCCGGTCGGCGGCCACAAACCCGAATTCGTGGAGTGGCGCTGGGAGCCGATGCGCAATCTTCCGGGGCTGATCATTCCGTTCAAGCGGCCGGTCTACGAGCAGGTCGTTCGGGAGTTCTCGCGCTTCGCATAGACGCGATGCTCGCGCCGATCCGCGCGGGAGCGCCGCGGCGCGCCGGAACGGGTCATTTGGCCGCATCCGGCCGCCGTGATGTTGGCGTCCCGGCTTCCTAGCTGTGTCCGGTTGAACCGGAGAGACTTCCTCACATGCTGGACGCAAAACGCCTGCTCGATCAGTTCCTTGGTGCGCCCACTCAGGGCGGCTTGCCGCAGGTCCAGAACCGCGGCGGCTTTCCGGCCCCGCAATCGCAGGCCGGCGGTCTCGAGAATCTCGTGGGCGGGCTCGGAAATATGCTGGGCGGAAATGTCGGCGGCATCGGCGGCGGTGCGGTCGCCGGCGGACTCGCGGCGCTGCTGATGGGCTCGAAGTCCGGACGCAAGATGGCTGGTTCCGCGCTGAAGCTCGGCGGCATGGCCGTGGTCGGGGCGATTGCCTACAAGGCCTATCGCGACTGGCAGAGCGGCAAGACCGTCAGTTCATCCACTGTGCCTCCGGTTGGCGCAGCGCCCTTGCCGGTCCCGCCGGCCGATACACCGTTCGCGCCCGCTCGCGAGAGCGAGCAGCAATCGCTCAGCCGGCATCTGTTGCGCGCGATGATCGCCGCCGCCAAGGCCGACGGACACATCGATGCGAAGGAGCAGGCCGCGATCTTCGCCGAGATGGACCGGTTGCCGCTCGACACCGACGACAAGGCTTTCGTGATGGATGAGCTGCGCAAGCCGCTCGATGTCGATGCGGTGGCGCGGGCGGCCGCAACGCCCGAGGAGGCTGCGAGCATCTACGCCGCGTCACTGCTTGCGATCGACGTCGATAATCCGTCGGAGCGTGCCTATCTCGGTCTCCTGGCGGCGCGCCTCAATCTGGATGACGCGCTGGTCAAGCACCTGCATGCGAGCGTCGAAGGCGCGACGCTGCCGGCGACAACGTCTGCCGCCTGACAGTCGTCATTGCCGGGCTTGACCCGGCAATCCATCATACAAGGCTTCCTTTTTGATGGATGCGCGGGTCAAGCCCGCGCATGACCAGTCACAAAAAAAGCCGGGCATCACTGCCCGGCTTTTTTTATTCCGATGCAGGGGATGCTCAATGCATCCCGGTGCCCTGGAGGTGAAAATCCAGCGCCTTGAAGTGATCGAGGCGCGCGATCTCCTTGTCGACCGCAGCACTCGCGCTCTCCTTTGCGGCAGCGTTCGCCTTTGCGACCTTCGCTTCGGCGGCCTTGATATGATCCGCAAGCACCGCGAGATCGAAATCCTCAAGCGCCGCCGCATTGTCGGCCAGCACCGTCAGGCCGGTCGGCGACACTTCGGCGAAGCCGCCGAGCACCACGATCTTCATCTCCTCGCCACCGCGTTTGATGGTGAGAATGCCGGGGCGCAACGACGTGACCAGCGGCGCATGGCCGGGGAGCACGCCGAAATCGCCCTCCATGCCGGGAACGTCGACCTGATCGACTTCGCCGGACAGAAGGACCTTTTCAGGCGAGACGAGATCGAAATGAAAGGTGGCCATCTTTAAACTTGCTCCGCTCTCTCACTCCCTCCCCCTGCAAGGGGGAGGGTGGGGAGGGGTCCCGACAAACGGTGAGAAAGACCCCCACCCGACCGCCATGCGGTCGACCTCCCCCTTTCAGGGGGAGGTGAAGTAGACAGTTACGCCGCTTCCGCCGCGAGACGCTTACCCTTCTCGACGGCTTCCTCGATGGTGCCGACCATGTAGAAGGCGGCTTCCGGCAGATAGTCGTACTTGCCTTCCACCAGGCCCTTGAAGCCCTTGATGGTGTCGGCGAGGTCGACCAGCTTGCCGGGCGAACCGGTGAACACTTCCGCGACGTGGAACGGCTGCGACAGGAAGCGCTCGATCTTGCGCGCGCGCGACACCGTCAGCTTGTCCTCTTCCGAAAGCTCGTCCATGCCCAGGATGGCGATGATGTCCTGCAGCGCCTTGTAGCGCTGGAGCACCTGCTGCACCGAACGCGCGACGTTGTAGTGCTCCTCGCCGACGACCAGCGGCGACAGCATGCGCGAGGTCGAATCGAGCGGGTCCACCGCCGGATAGATGCCCTTTGCCGCGATGTCGCGCGACAGCACGGTGGTGGCGTCCAGGTGGGCGAACGAGGTGGCCGGCGCCGGGTCGGTCAAGTCGTCGGCCGGCACGTAAATCGCCTGCACCGAGGTGATCGAGCCCTTGGTCGTGGTGGTGATGCGCTCCTGCAGCGCGCCCATGTCGGTCGCGAGCGTCGGCTGATAACCCACCGCCGAAGGAATACGGCCGAGCAACGCCGACACTTCCGAACCCGCCTGGGTGAAGCGGAAGATGTTGTCGACGAAGAACAGCACGTCCTGGCCCTGATCGCGGAAATATTCCGAAACGGTCAGGCCGGTCAGGCCGACGCGGGCGCGCGCTCCGGGCGGCTCGTTCATCTGGCCGAACACCAGGGCGCACTTGGAGCCTTCGCCGCCGCCCTTCTTGTTGACGCCGGATTCGATGAACTCGTGATAGAGGTCGTTGCCTTCGCGGGTGCGCTCACCGACGCCGGCGAACACCGAGTAACCACCGTGGGCCTTGGCGACGTTGTTGATCAGTTCCTGAATCAGCACGGTCTTGCCGACGCCGGCGCCGCCGAACAGGCCGATCTTGCCGCCC
>JAEWHY010000579.1 GCA_023387555.1 Pseudomonadota bacterium | reverse complement strand
CTCGGTATTGATGCCGCCGCCGTCGTCGCTCACCTCGATCACGATCCGGCCACCCCGATGATCGGCCGACAGACGGATCGTGCCCTCCTCGCTCTTGCCAGCGGCAAGTCGCACGTCCGGCGACTCGATCCCGTGGTCGACGGAGTTGCGGATGATGTGGGTCAGCGGATCGGTCAGGCGTTCGATGATCGAGCGGTCGACCTCCGTGGTTTCGCCTGCGAGTTCGAGCCGGACCTTCTTGCCGACTTTGACGGCGGTTTCGCGCACCAGCCTCGGCATGCGCTGGAAGACGGTACCGACCGCCTGCGCCCGCATGGACATCAGGCCGTCTTTCAGTTCGCGCGTGTGGTGAACCACCTCGTCGAGGATCTGCGCGAGTCTGTCGCTCACGCCTTCCGGCAGGTCATGCACGATCTGGCCGAGCATGGCCTGTGCGATCACAAGCTCGCCGACCATGTTGACGACGCGATCGATCTTCTCGAGTTCGATGCGCGTTGTGGTCGCCTGCGGCTTGGCGGATCGGGCAGCGGCCGGCCTGTCGCTTGCCGATGTCGCCGGCGCAGAAGCCTGCTGCGGCAACGATGCTGGCATGGGATTGACTGCTGGCGCAGGCGGCACGGCCGCTAGATCGGATGGTGTTGTGACCGGAGCAACCGGTGGCGCGTCCGCGAGCACCGGCAGCGGCATGGCGACCGGCTCCGGCTCACCCGCGTCCGCCGCGGTCTCGGTGATCGCGATCTCGCAATCGCCGACGAAATCGAAGATGTCCTGAAGCTGTTCGCGCGTCGCTTCGGTACGGAGCCTTGCGGTCCAGCCGAGATAAGGAATCTCCGGCCGCATCGTCATCAGGTCCGGCAGACGCTCCGCATCCACCGTCAGATCGAGTTCGCCGAGCTGACGCAATTGCCGCATCAGGAACAGCGGATCGCTGCCGTTCCGCAGCATCTCGGAGGTCGGACGGAATTCGATCTCGAACGTGCGCAGTGGGGCCGCGTCGGAGAAGTTGTCGGCCTTCACGGGCGTGAACACGATCCCGTCGAAATCCGCCATCTCGTCGGGTTCGTCCATGTCCACGCGAACTGGCACGAAGTCCAGTCCCTCGAAGTCGGCCGGCGCTTCCTGTTCGGCAGCATCGCCACCGAGCAGCCGCTCCAGCGCGGCGCGGGTGTCGTCGCCGAAGCCTGCGGGTATCGCATCCCCGGCACGCGAGATCTGCACGAGATCGGACAGGACGTCGCTCGACGCGAGCAGCACGTCGACCACATCGGTCGTTGCGGGCAGATCGCCGCGCCGGATCGCATCCAGCGTCGTCTCGAACACATGCGCGAAGCCGACCAGCGCCTCGAAGCCGAAAATGCCTGCGCCGCCCTTCACCGAGTGAACCGCCCGGAATACGGCGTTGATAGTATCGTCCGAGCCGGCCCCCTCACGCATTTCGCTGAGACCCTGCTCGATCAGCTGCATCCCTTCGGCGCATTCGTCGAAGAAGGTCTGCTTGAGTTGCTCGAAGCTCGCCATTGGCGTCGTCCTTTTTCTAGCAGGCCACCTTGCGGACCGTCGCGACCAGCCGCTCCGGATCGAACGGCTTCACCAGCCATCCGGTCGCGCCGGCTTCGCGCGCAATGTTCTTTTTTTCGGCCTCGCTTTCGGTCGTGAGGACGAGGATCGGCGTCGTCTTGTGCTCGGGCCGCGCGCGCAGCTGTCGCACCACCTCGTAGCCGTCCATTCGCGGCATGTTGATATCGGTGATGACGACATCGACATTCTCGCGCTCGAGCAGGTCGACGCCATCCTTGCCGTCGACCGCCTGGATCACGTCAAACCCCGCATCTGCAAGCGTCAGCATCAGCATGTCGCGCATCGTCTTGGAATCGTCGATCGTGAGGATGCGGAGATTGCTCGCGGCCGAAGCGGGCTCTGCGGCAGGCTCCACGACCATGGCGGCATTCTCCATCGACGCGCCCACGGCCGTTTCCATCTCTGACGCCGCGGACGGTGCGATACTGTGCGCCTCAGGCATGCCGCTTTCAGCACCCCGCAGTTCGCTCATGCCCTCGGCCCAGCCGAGGCCGAGATCCTCAAAGGCGCGAATAAACGCATCCGACGGCCGGTCGATCCAGACCTTGGCGTCCCGCTTTGCCGCCAGCAGGATCTGAATGCATGGCAGCGTCAGCACCTCCACATCCGATGCATCGAGCCGAACGCCGCCCGCGATCTTGACGTCCCTCAACACCGACTCATGCAGGCCGATTGCGGCTGCGAGATCGAGCACTTTCGGCAGTTTCATGATCGGCCCCTGAATGCTTTCCTGAAAATCACGTTCGTCCTTCAGCGCTTCCGTCACACCGCATGCGCGACGCCACGCGCCTCGGACCTGCCTTCGCAAGCGTCGAGAATGGCATCCGCCATTTGCGTGAGTGAACACTGACGCATCACCCCGCCCCGCTCGAAAGCCACGTGCGGCATGCCGTAAATAAGCGACGATGCTTCGTCCTGACCGATGGTCAGCCCGCCAGCCTTGCGCAATTCGAGCAGGCCGTCCGCGCCATCCTTGCCCATGCCGGTCAGAATCACACCCACCGCCGACCGCCCGACCGCACGCGCCATGGATCGGAACAGCACATCGACAGACGGGCGATGTCCGGTCACCGGAGCGCCATCATCGAGCGCGCAGCGATACCCGGTCGGCGTCTTGATCACCTGCAGATGATGGGAGCCCGGCGCGATGTAGACGTGACCCTGCTCGAGCACATCGCCATCCGCCGCCTCCTTGATCGCCATCGCGCATTCACGGTCGAGGCGTTGCGCGAAAGCCGCCGTAAAGCGCGGCGGCATGTGCTGGGTAATCACGATCGGCGGGCAGTCCTTCGGCAGGCTCGTCAGCACGACCTTCAACGCTTCGACGCCGCCGGTCGATGCGCCGATCGCGACGATTTTCCCGTTCGGGCGGACCGAGCGCGGGACCCGCTTCACTTGAGCCGGAGCCACGGCGGCACGGGTCGCGATCCGCGTGCGCGCAGCCGCCTTCACCTTGGCTTGCAACTCCTTCGCCAGAGCGGGCAAGGCATGAGCAGCATCGGTGGATGGTTTCGCGATGAAGTCCACCGCGCCGATCTCGAGCGCTTCGAGCGTGACGTCGGCACCCGCCTGGGTCAGGGTCGAAATCATGATCACCGGCATCGGACGCAGCGTCATGATCTTCCGCAGGAACGTGATGCCATCCATATGCGGCATCTCGACATCGAGCGTCACCACGTCGGGGTTGAGCGCCTTGATGCGATCGCGCGCAACATACGGGTCGTCCGCCGTACCCACGACCTCGATCTCAGGATCGGCCGCGAGCAGCGTCGTCAGCAATTGACGGATCAAAGCCGAGTCGTCGACGATAAGTACGCGTACCGGTTTGCCCATGATCCCAGTCTCCTGGAGATTACTCAAACAGCTCGATCTCCCCGGCCGGCGCACGCGTCGACAGGCGCTTTGCATGTTCGAATTCGTCCCGCGCCACGGCGCCGGATGCATCGCGTCCGAGAAGCCGGCGCACGACACGTCCGGTCGTCGGCGAGTAATGAATACGGCGCGGAAAACGCCCGCCGAGATCCTGCGCGACGCACCGCAGCCGTTCTGCCTCCAGATAGCGCAGCGCAAATTGCGCGTTGTCGGTTCCGACCGCGATATTGCTGTCGGTGACGTTGCCGCCGCCGAACACCTTGATCTCGAGCGAGTCACGGGCGCAGCCCATCTTCATGAGTTCGTTGATCAGCTTTTCCATTGCGAAGTTGCCGAACCGCGCCGATTCCCCGTCGCGCCCCCAGCCGCCGCTGCGGCCCTGCGGCAGCATGAAATGGTTCATGCCGCCGATCCCAAGGCGCGGGTCGCGGATGCAGGCGGCGACACAGGAACCGAGCACCGTGACCAGCGTCTCGTCGGGCTTGTCGGTCACGTAGAATTCGCCCGGAAAAACCTTCACCATCCAACTTCCGGCCGATGGATCGTAGAAGCGCCGGGTGCCGACACCACCCGCTTCGTTCCTGACCGAGCCGACCGTTTGGGCGGCTGCCGCGACGCTCATGGCTTCCTCCGGTAGGTGGTTCGGCCAACGAGCTGCAGCTCCGGATGCGTTCCGTGAAACGATTCCGAATGCCCGATGTAGAGAAAGCCGCCAGGCTGGATGCTCTGGATGAAGCGATCGATCAGCATCGCCTTTGTGGGGTTGTCGAAATAGATCATCACGTTGCGGCAGAAGATCGCGTCAAACCTGCCGCGAAAGGGCCACGGATCGATCAGATTGAGACGCCGGAATGCGATCAGCGATCGGATCGCGTCGGACGCCGCGAGATTTTCACCATCGCGGCCTGCGTGGGCCGGCTCGAAATACTCCCGATAGGGCCTGGGGACGCTTTCGAAGCTGCCGATCGGATAGATGCCGCGGGCCGCCTTTGCGAGCACATCCGTGTCGATGTCGGTTGCGAGAATGCGGATATCGTGACGGGACCCGAGCGGGATTTCCCGCCTGAGAACGGCGGCGATGGTGTAGGGCTCCTCCCCCGTCGAACAGCCCGCCGACCACACCCTGAAGCGTCCATCGTGACGTCGCGAGCCATCGAAGAACGGCTTCACCACGTGACTGCGGAAGTGATCGAAATGATGCGACTCGCGGAAGAACTTCGTCAGGTTGGTCGATATCGCGTTGATGAACCTTTCCAGCTCGCCTTCATTCTCGGCGAGATAGGCGCGATATTCCTTGAACGCGGAGAAGCCCAGGGCGCGCAATCGGCGCGAGACACGGGTATAGACGAGGTTGCGTTTGCTGTCGGAGAGCGCGATGCCCGCATGCTCGCGCGCCAGCTGGGCGAGACTGCGGAAGTCCACATCGGAAAAGGCGAATTCCCGCTCCGCTTCCGCAACCGCCGGATTGCCGGTTGCGATCGCGGCCGTTGAGCCATGCACTCGTGTCGCCATTCGCCCTGAACTCTCCCAGTCCGACCCCGCGCCGCGCCTCGGCCTAATTGGCCTGAGGCCGTTCGGCGTCACTGACCGGAACGGACAGAAGATTGTGCAGATCGATCAGAGCGATCATCGCGTTCTCGACGGTGACCAGTCCGGAGAGAAAGTCGATGCGCGACGCCTGCGCGATCTTCGGAACCGACTGGATCTGGCTGGCGTCGAAGGACACGATGTCGAGCACGCGGTCGGCGAGCAGTCCGACGAGGCGCGGACCGACCTGCACGATGATCACAACATGGATGGGCGAGGCGTCGGTCAGACCCTGGCCGAAACGGCAGCGCAGATCGATGATCGGAACGATGGCGCCGCGCAGATTGAGAACGCCGCGAACCGAATCCGGCTGACGCGGCAAATGGGTGATCTCCGACCATCCCTTGATTTCGCGCACCGCCATGATGTCGACGCCATACTGGTCGTCGTCGATGGCGAAACTGATGATCTGGGTCGGCAAGTGCGCGGCCTGCGCGGCCGCAGCATTCCGCCAATCGCCTGCATTCGGGATTTCGGCCGCCGGCTCCGCCCGGTTTGTACTCAGAGTCATTGCACGATTCCGCTGCTCACTGCCCTCTTTCTGAGGCCAAATCGACGAAGTCCGACGGGGAAGATCGGGGTGAGACGGAACAACCGCGCAGGCCGGAGAAAGAAGAAACCGCTTATTCCGAAACGAAAATTGCCGGAAAACTATTAGGAAGCAGTTAACCCCTGTGCCCGGCCGCTGGCGGCGCTTCAGCCGGCGCGACGGAATCGCGTGCGCAGAAATTCGGCCAGAGCTTCAACCCGCGCCGGACGCGGGCCCGCAGCCGGCATGACAAGGTGAAGCGCGATCTCCGGTAGCGACCAGCCCTCGAGCACCGCGGTGAGCTGACGGCTCTTGAGAGCATCACGCACCAGGAAAAGCGGCTGGACGGCGATGCCGTATCCGCCAAGCAAGGCGGGCATCAGCGCATCGGCATTGTTGGCCCGCAAGGGACCCCTGGTTCGCACCGCAACCTCTTCGCCGGCGCGGTTCGAGAACCGCCAGACATCCGCGGCCGGCAGATAGGCATAACCGAGACAGGCATGCGCGGTCAGATCCCGCGGATGGGCCGGCGTGCCATGCGCTTTCAGATACGAGGGCGCCGCCACGACCACGCGCGGCACGGCACAGAGTCTGCGCGCCAGCAAGGCGGAATCGGCGAGCGCCGCAATCCGCAATGCCGCATCGAACCCTTCGCCAATCAGGTCCACCGTCGCATCGCTGAGATGCAGGTCGACAGACACCTCCGGATATTGCGCAAAGAAATCCGGCAATGCGGGCGCGACCTCGCGCAGCCCGAACGACATTGGCGCCGCCAGCCGCACCAGGCCGCGCGGCACTGCCGATTGCGCCCGCGCCTCGCTTTCGGCGGCTTCCGCCTCGGACAGCATGCGCGACGCACGCTCCAGCAACGTGCGTCCGGCGTCGGTCAGTGCCAGCCGACGCGAGCTGCGGTTCAGCAACGTGGTCCCGAGCCGCTGCTCGAGCCGCCCGACCGCCTTGGACACCGTCGGCTTCGACAGCCCAAGGTCGGCCGATGC
>JAEWHY010000387.1 GCA_023387555.1 Pseudomonadota bacterium | reverse complement strand
GTGCGCGTCCACCAGATCTGGCTGGGCGACCGCCGGGACGATGCCGCGGCCGCGAATTATTCCGCCGAGGACCTCGTGCTGGTGCAGCGCGACATCGGCAAGCTCGCCCAATACACCATCGAGATGGGTGGCAGCGTCGAGCTTCTGGAACTCTCGCTGCGCATCCCGCCGTGGGAGCCGATGCGCGTTTTGTCCCGCGAAGAGCTGCGGCGGATGAATGTCGATAATTCCGACGTGGTCGATGCCCGCGCGGCTTCGCAGCCCTCGACCACGAGCGTGGCTCCGGCGCATCTTCCGGCCAAGCGCATCGCCTACACGGCGCGCGACCGCGAACGCGGCTGGGTCATGACGGAACTTTCCGGTTCCTCGGCGCTGAGGCGGCGCCATCCGCTGACGGTGGAAGGCGAGGATATCGGCTCGATCGACCTGACCTTCTCCTGTGGCGGAAACGCCGGCGAACTCCTCGTGCTCTACAGCGAAACCCGGCGCAATGCCGAGGGCGCCGCCGTGAAGCCGCTGAAGAGCGTCGAATTGCGGATGGCCAACAAGACCATTCCGCTGACCCTCGGCGGCTCACGGCCGGGGCAATTTCCGGGTGAGCATCTTTCGACCGCAACCGGCACCGTCACCGGGGCCATGCTGAACAACTTCGCGGGTGCCGGTTTGCGTTCGATGGTGATCGAGTCCACGGCCGAGAATTCCGACCCGGCGATCATCCGGATCGGCAACACCGGGGCGGCGGCCAATGTGATGCAGTTCCTGTCGGGCTGTACGCCGCCTGCGCCGGCCTCCCAGCCCGAGGAACACGCCGAGCTGCAGCCGGGCGCTCAAAAATAGGCCGCCGGATCGAATAGGCCGCCGGATCGTGCGGGGAGGCGCCGGCTATTCCGCCGCCTCGGTCGCCGCCGCGCGCTTTTTCTCGATCTGGTCGATGGCGGACACCACCGCGTCAAAGGTCAGGAGGGTCGATGCGTGCCGGGCCTTGTAATCCCGGACCGGCTCCAGCACCGCGATATCGGCCCATTTTCCGTCCGGCGGGGCGGCGTTCTCCTTGAGCATGCGGCGGACGGCCTCGCGCAGTGCGCGCAATTCGTCGGAGCGGGAGCCGATCACGTTGCGGGCCATGATCGAGGACGAGGCCTGGCCGAGCGCGCAGGCCTTCACGTCGTGGGAGAAGTCGGTCACGGTATCGCCGTCCATCTTGATATCGACGGTGACGGTCGAGCCGCACAACTTCGAGTGAGCGGTGGCGCTGCCATGTGCGTCCGGCATGCGGCCGATTCGGGGAATGGACCCCGCCAGCTCCAGAATCCGGCTGTTATAAACGTCGTTCAACATGCGCCGTTCTGATCCTCGGGAATTGGGAAAGCGTAATTGTCTAGACGGGCCAACTGGCTATATATGGCCTCGGGAATGCGGCGTCCAAGCCCGAGTAGGGGCGACGCGGCCGACCCGGTGACACCCCCGGCGCCACCTTGAGCTTAGAGCGCCGGTCGAACGGAGAGACCATGGACGCCATCGTCAAGCCTTGGCCGAAGCACGCTTCGGGCCAGTCCCAATCCCTGCCGGAGCCCGTGCGCCCGAGCCGCGAACAGGCGGAAGAGGCGGTGCGGACCCTCATTGCCTATGCCGGCGACAATCCGGCCCGCGAAGGCGTGCTGGAGACGCCGAAGCGCGTCGTCGAAGCCTATGAGGAGATGTTCCGCGGCTACACCGAGAGCCCGGCGGACGTGCTCGACAAGACCTTCGCCGAGAGCGAGGCCTACGACGATTTCGTGCTGGTGCGCGACATCACCTTCAATTCGCATTGCGAGCATCACATGATGCCGTTCTTCGGCAAGGCGCATGTGGCCTATCGCCCGGTCGACCGCGTGGTCGGCCTGTCGAAGCTGGCCCGGCTGGTCGACATCTTCGCGCATCGCCTGCAGACCCAGGAGCACATGAACGCGCAGATCGTGGCTGCGATCGACGAGATCCTGAAGCCGAAGGGCGTCGCCGTGATGATCGAGGCCGAGCATATGTGCATGTCGATCCGCGGCGTGACCAAGCCGGGCGCGCTGACCGTGACCACGCAATTCCGCGGCAGCTTCCGCGAGGATCCGAACGAGCAGGTGCGGTTCCTGACCTCGATCCGGTCGGGGCAGCGGTAATCCGATTGCCGGCGCAACACTGAATCTGTAGCGGTGGCCGGGAGCAGTCCCGGCCATTGTCATTTTGGGGAGCCTTTCATGGCCGCTTCATCCGAGATCGAGGAAGGCACGCGCCTCCAGCCGAAATTCGACGCCGCCGGGCTGGTGACCGCGGTTGCGACCGACGCCGCGACCGGTGAATTGCTGATGGTCGCGCATATGAACGCCGAGGCGCTGGCGCGGACCATTGAATCCGGCGAGGCGCATTACTTCAGCCGGTCGCGCAAGAAGCTGTGGCGCAAGGGCGAGGAGTCCGGCCACACCCAGCGCGTCGTCGAAATGCGGGTCGATTGCGATCAGGACGCGGTGTGGATCAAGGTGGAACAGGCGGGGCCGGGGGCCTGCCATACCGGCCGCCGTTCGTGCTTCTACCGCGCGGTGCCGCTTGGGCAATCGGGCGAGGTCAGACTGGAGCTGCGCGAGGCGGAGCGGGCCTTCGATCCGGCCGCAACCTACCGCGGGTGATGTCGGTCATTGCTCAAGCCGGGAACCGGGTCGACATTCGGGCGCAGATCGCCTACCTGAGATGAAGAGCGGGAGAGACTGGCTCGCGTCTAACAACGCGGGCCGGCGCCGAAGGAGCAACCGCCCCGGAATCTCTCAGGCAAAAGAACCGCTCCGAAGGTTAGCACTCTGAAGAGTGGAGCCGGGACCGCGTCGAGGATCAGGAATCCCGATCGCGCGACCAGACGAGGCTCCCGCCGACGGTGTAAGTCGTCACGGCAATCACGCCGGGCGATGAAACTCTCAGGCCAATGACAGAGGGGGCCGCGTTCGTGCGCAGCACGAATGTGTGCCCGCTCGAAAGGCCTGAGAATGACTTCATCCCATAACCCTTCAACCCATGACTTCGACGTCATCGTGCTGGGTGCCGGCGTGGTCGGCATCAACACCGCGTACTGGAATCTGCGCAACGGCAAGTCGGTCTGCGTGATCGACCGCCAGCCTGCGGCTGGGCTGGAGACGAGTTTCGCCAATGGCGGGCAGGTCTCGGTCAGCCATGCCGAGCCCTGGGCCAATCCGTCGGCGCCGTTCAAGGTGCTGAAATGGCTGTTCCGAAACGATGCGCCGCTGCTGTTCCGGCCGCGGCTCGATATCCATCAGTGGCTCTGGATCGCGAAATTCCTGGTCGATTGCCTGCCGTCGCGCACCGACCGCCACACCACCGAGATCGTGAAGCTCGCCACCGAGAGCCGCGCTCTGATCCAGGCGATCCGGGCGCGCGAGGGCTTTCACTACAACGAGCGCAGCAAGGGCATCCTGCACTTCTACCGCGACCCGGCGGAGTTCGAGGGTGCGGCGCGGGTCGCCGAACTGATGCGCAAGCATGGCTGCGACCGCGAGGTGATCGGCGTCGACCGCGTGGTCGAGATCGAGCCGGCGCTGGCCGACCGGCGCTCCGAAATCGCGGGCGCGACCTATACCGCGGAAGACGAGAGCGGCGATGCGTTGAAATACACGCAGGAACTGGCGCAGGTCTGCGCGCGCATGGGCGGCGTGTTCCACTACAGTCATCAGCTGACGGCGCTTCATGCCGACCGTGGCACGCGCGAGGTGCGTGGCGTGGAGGTCTGCGGGCCGGATGGCTATCGCACCTTGCGCGCACGCGACATCGTAGCCTCGCTCGGATGCTGGTCGGCGCCGTTGCTGCGGCCCTATGGCGTGCGGCTCAACATCTATCCGGCCAAGGGCTATTCGGTGACCATCCCCACCGACGGCTCGAACACCGCGCCGGTGACCAGCCTGACCGATGACGAGCTCAAGCTGGTCTATTCCAATCTCGGCGACCGGTTGCGGATCGCCGGCACCGCGGAATTGTCCGGCTATACCCGCAATCTCGACGAGACACGCTGCCAGGCGATCCTGCGCAATGTGCGCGAGCTGTTCCCGCGGGCCGGCAATTTCGAGCGTGCGACCTTCTGGAGCGGACTGCGGCCCGCCACGCCGTCGAACGTTCCGTATGTCGGGCGCACGCGCTACCGCAATCTCTGGCTCAACACCGGCCACGGGACGCTGGGATGGACGCTGGGCGCGGGCTCGGGCTTCCGGGTCGCCAACATGATCGCGGCCGGCGAGGGGCCGGTGGTGGCGTAGCGTCAGCCGGCCTTATTGGCCTTCGCCAGCAGCGCCTTCGCCCGCACCAGATGCGGGCGATCGTACATCTTGCCGTCGATCCCGACGACACCGGCGCCGGGCTGTGCCGCGAACGCGTCGACAATCCGCTGGGCGTGGGCGATGGCCTCCGGTGTCGGCGTGAACACGTCATTGATGGCGGCCACCTGCGCCGGATGGATCGCCAGCTTGGCGGTGAAGCCGTCGCGGCGCGCCTCTTCGCATTCGCGGCGCAGCCCCGCGTCGTTGCGGAAATCGACATAGACGGTGTCGATCGCCGGCACGCCCGCGGCCGCGGCGCCGGCGAGGCAAAGCGTGCGGGCGAGCCGGTAGGGGTCGAGGAAGCGGCCGTTCTCGTCGCGATTGGTTTCGGCGCCGAGTTCGGCGGAGAGGTCCTCCGCGCCCCAGGTCAGCGCGGCGAGGCGCGGACTGCAATCGGGATAAGTGCCGGTGGTGAACAGCGAGGCCGCCGTCTCGGTCGCCAGCGGCACGATCGCGATCTCCCCATCGGGCAATCCCGCGATCGCCTCCCGCGCCGACAGCTTGGCATGCAGATGCGTGACCGAGACACCGCCCGCGGCCTTGGGCAGCATGATCGCATCGGGCCGTCCGGCGACGACGGCGTCGAGGTCGTCGTCGGTCAGACCGGTGTCGAGTGCGTTGACCCGGACCAGCAGCTTTTGTCCGCCGCGCTTCGCGCCTTGCAGGAAGGCAAGCGCGGTGTCGCGCGCCGCGGCCTTGCGGTCGAGCGAGACCGAATCCTCCAGATCGATGATCAGAGCGTCGGCGCCGCTCGACAGGCCCTTGTCGAGTTTCTTGTCGCTGTCGCCGGGGACGAAGAGCAGGGAGCGCATGATCACTTGCCTAACGTCACCGCTTGGACCGTTTCAAGCCGGCGGCCTTACGCAAGGCGTCATTCATGCGTGTTTGCCAGCCTGAGCCGCCGGCACGGAAGGCGTCGACCACATCCGCATCAAGCCGGAGATTGACCGCGCGCTTGGGGCGCTCCAGCCGGGGCCGGCCGACCGGGCGTCCGCCGATTTCCAGCGTGGCGGACTGCAACTGTGCCTCGGTCAGTTCGGGTGCGTCGTCGTATTCGGACTGACGCGGCGTGTGCGCATCAAAGACCTTCAAATCGGTATGCGTAGCGCGTTTGCTCGCGGTCATTGCACTTCCTCATCGAGATGACATGCCTTGCATCGCCTCGCGGCGTCCAGACCACCATCACCATCCGGCCTGACAGGAAGCCGACCGTCTGGAAGCGATCCTCGCCGTAGCCCTGGCGGTCATCTCTCACCGTCAGTGTGCGGCCCGCAAAGACTTGTCCGGCATCTCTGAAGTCGATTTTGCGCTCGGCCAGCGTCTGCGCGCGTTTTCTCTCGTCGAAGGTGATCCGGAAGATCATGATATTGTATATACATTAAATCGGTCATGTCAATATTGTCGTAGATACAAAAACGTCGGCGGCAGAATAGCGGACCTAGACCGGCCGCTTCTTGATGAAGGCCTGGCGCCGGCATTCGGCGACCAGCTTGCCGTCCTGGTTGAAGCAGCGGTGATGCAGTTCGACGA
>JAEWHY010000538.1 GCA_023387555.1 Pseudomonadota bacterium | reverse complement strand
CGGCGGCCTTGCGCTGGGGTTGAAAGCCGCAGGATTTGAACTCACTGCGCATATCGAGGTCGATCCCGAAGCGGCAGAGAGCTACGCGCTGAATTTCGGTAGGGACAATCAGCTGGAGAGTGAGTGGGCGCGTCCTCGCGATATGGAAGGTTCCACCGCATCGCAGCTCGTGACCGATCTCGGACTCACCACGTCTGCTGCCGAGTCCTTCGATTTGCTCGCCGCCGGACTCCCCTGTCAGGCCTTTGCCCGCATCGGGCGCTCGAAGCTGCGCTCAATTGCCGGAGAGCAGGACGCGTTTCAAAGAGACCCACGCGCAGCGCTCTACCGACGCTTCCTTGAATACGTGGAAGATACGCAGCCGCTCGCGATCATCATTGAGAACGTGCCCGACATCCTCAATTTCGGTGGCCATAACGTTCCGGAAGAAATCTGCGAGACTCTGGAGGAAGCCGGTTACAGGACCGGATACACCATCCTCAACGCTGCATATTTCGGCGTGCCGCAGGTTCGCGAGCGACTGTTCATCATAGGCCTCGCGAAAGAAACCGGCGAAGCCCCGAAGTTTCCAGCCCCGATGCATTTTCTCGACCTGCCCAAGGGCTACGAAGGGTCACGCCGGGTTGCGCTCAAACACGTCGGCGATAACAGTCGCTACTTCCACGCGATCCCGACACCCGACAGGAACCTGAAGCTTGCCGTCAGCGCGAGAGAAGCGCTCGATGACCTTCCGAAAATCAAGGAGCACGCTGTCGCTCCATCCGTAATCCGTAAGCGCAGGCTTACAGACATGCTGCCGTATCGCGAGCTTGAGAGCGGCATCTCAGCCTATGCGGCCGCCATGCGCAATTGGCCCGGGTTTGAAACGAAAGGTGGCACTGACGGGCACCTGGTTCGCCTGACACCGCGGGATTTTCCGATCTTTGCCAAGATGAAACACGGTGCCGATTATCCGCAGGCAAGGCAGGTTGCAGAAACGCTGTTTGCCGAGGCGCTGGCTGCGAATGGAATGAAGCGCGCGCGCAAGGACTCAAAAGCGTACCGCGAGCTTCGCGCCAGCATTGTCCCCCCTTATGACCCCGACAAGTTTCCAAACAAATGGTGGAAGCTCGATCCCTCCAAGCCGTCGCGGACGCTGACGGCTCACATGGGGAAGGACACGTATTCGCATATCCACTACGACAGCACCCAACGCCGTACTGTTTCGGTGCGGGAGGCCGCTCGCCTTCAGTCATTCCCTGACGGGTTCGTTTTTTCCGGTGCGATGAATGCCGCTTTCCGTCAGATTGGAAACGCGGTTCCCCCCTTGCTTTCGCTCGCGGTTGCGAAGCTTCTCAAGTCTCAGTTGAGCCAGGGCGCTCGCACAAAAAAAGGGGCAACTGATCGGCAGGCGGCCTGACATGCCAGAACGCACGATCAACATTCCTCCCAAGGCATCTGCCCTTATCGGTTCGTTACGGGGACTGGGCTATTCGCCTGAAACCGCCCTCGCGGACCTGATCGACAACAGCATCACTGCGGGCGCCGCTACGGTCGAGATCGACCTACAGTGGAATGCCGGAAGCCCCGTCGCTGCTATTCTCGACAGCGGGAAAGGCATGGACGAGGACCGCCTGACCGAGGCGATGCAGCTTGGAGGCCAGGGTCCCGACAGCCAGCGTGATGACAACGATCTTGGGCGGTTCGGGATGGGGCTGAAAACGGCCTCGCTCTCTCAAAGCCGCCGCCTGACCGTCGTCACAAAGAGCATGGGCGCGGTGAGCGCTGTCACCTTGGATGCCGCCGTCGTCGAGGCGCGAGGCTGGATTGCCACGGTGCCTGACCCATTGCCGGACCATCTTTTTGTTGCTGAACTCCTGAGCCGTCCGAGCGGTACGGTCATTATCTGGGATCAGGTGGACGAACTTAGCGGCCTTGCTAGTCTCCCGAAAGAGGCATTCTATCTCCGGCTTGAGGAAATCCGCGCGCACCTCGGCATGGTTTTTCATCGCTACATCAACGGCGATGCATCCCGGCTCTCGATCATCCTGAACGGCCGCCCAGTCAGATCGTGGGATCCGTTCCAGGCCGCTCATCCGGCCACGACTGAAATGCCTTCCGAGCGCATCCGGCATGCCGGGTCTTCTTTCAGCGTGAAGCCGTATGTTCTTCCTCACCGCGATCGCTTCGCCAACGACACGGAATATGAGGCCGCGGGCGGACCGGGCGGCTGGGGCGCAAGGCAGGGGTTCTACGTCTATCGCGGCAAGCGCCTTCTCGTTGCTGGCAGCTGGCTCGGCCTCGGCGGTGTTCGGACATGGACCCGGGACGAAGCAAGCAGGCTTGCACGAATCCAGGTGGACCTGCCGACTGGACTGGACCGCGACTGGCGCATCGATGTGCGCAAGTCCCAGGCGCGCCCGCCGGGTCCGCTTCGCGCTCGTCTTACTGCCATTGCTGGGCGTTGCCGCGAGGAAGCGCGCGAAGTCTTTGCCTTCCGCGGGCATGGACCGCGCGTGCGCGGTGCACCTCACACAGCGCCCGCAGTCTGGCTTGCAAGTCAGGGACCCAGAGGCGCCCAGTATCGCATTAATCGCGATCATCCGGTCATCGTCGCCTGTCGCCAAGGTACCAACGGAGTCCGTGCGCTGAATGCTGCGCTATCGATCATTGAACGCAGTGTTCCGGTCGAGCGCATATGGCTCGATGTTTCGGAATCCGAGGGTGCTCAAATTCCGCTGCTGGACGCTGAAGAAACAGCCGAGCTCGCAACTCAGCTTGCGGCGCTAGGCAAGGCGCTTCCCGCGAACATGACGCTGAAAGAGCGTCTCGACGCGCTCCTTCTCGATCTTCCGGGAGACCTGACGACACTGAAATCAGAACTGGAAAAGAAGCTGGGGGGAAAGGATGGCTGATGTGGTTGAAGCGCTCGCATTGAGAGCGCGCAAAATTCTCCAGCTACAGAAGGAGGCAGGTGCACAGATTGATCGCGACTCCATTGCGAAGCTCGTTCAGCTTGATGCACCTATCTTTCAAATGGCGACCGGTCAGCAGATCGAGCCTGAGGAGATCGAGGCCGCGACCCGAACGCTGTGGACGATTTTCATTACCGAACAAGGGCCTGCCCTTGTGCTGCAAGACAAGGAGAACGCAAGGCCTGCACCATGGTACGTCGGCGACCGTCGCCAGCCCGGACCTTTCATGCAACGCTACATCAACAAGCTGGAAGAGGATGGCTGGCCTCAGAATTCTATCAACGAACTCAAGGAAAGCACCGCAAGAATTCTTGAGTCCATGGACGACCCGCAACGGACTGGAAGCTGGGACTGGCGCGGTCTCGTGGTTGGCGATGTCCAGTCAGGCAAGACAGCCAGCTATGCGGGCGTGGTCAACCGGGCCGCTGACGCGGGCTATCGCATCATCATCATCCTCGCGGGGATGCACAACATACTTCGGCTGCAGACACAGAAGCGCTTCGATCAGGATTTTCTGGGCTATGACACCAATCCCAAGAATCTTGAGCCCAATCAGCCCATGCCGATAGTCGGTGTGGGTGCGTTTAATGCGCAGTTGGTCGTGGACAGCCTTACGGTCGCCTCGCTCAAGGGCGATTTCAGTCAGACTGTCGCCGATCAGGCCAATTTCTCCCCGGTCAGCCAGCCTTGCGTCCTGGTCGTAAAGAAAAATGCCAAGCTCCTTGAGAACCTCAATAACTGGATCGCAAGGCGGTCCGCGCCATCCAGGGCAGCGCCGGTGCTTATCATTGACGATGAGTCCGACCAAGCATCGGTTGATACCGGCGATCAGCCTCTCCTTGAAGACGGGACATTTGATGAAGACTATGATCCCAAGCGGGTGAACGGTGAAATAAGAAAGCTTCTCACGAAGTTCGACCGGCGCGTCTATGTCGGGTATACCGCCACACCATTCGCAAACATCTTCATTCATGACGATCGCAAGGCCAAAGGCTATGGCCGGGACCTTTTTCCCTCCACCTTCATCGTTTCACTGACGCCGCCCGACGACTATTTCGGACCTGCAGCGGTCTTCGGTACGAACGATGAGGACGACACCGCTGGACTGCCACTGGTGCGCCCTCTCGGGCAGTCTGAAGAAAAATGGATACCGGAAAAACACGATAAGACGTTGAAACCGCGTTACAACGGCCAGGATGTCATTCCGCCGAGCCTGCGACAAGCGATCGACAGCTTTCTGCTTACCTGTGCTGCCCGCGCGGCGCGCGATCAGGGCCGTGAACACAGTTCGATGCTGGTTCACGTCTCTCGCTTTGTAGACGTTCATATTGAAGTCCATCGTCAGGTCGAGAAATACCTGAACGAAACACGCGCCATGATTTCCAACGGGGACCGCGCGACGCTCCAGCGCCTCAAGCAGATGTGGGATGCCGATTATCTGCCGACAACCGCAGCCATTGAGCCGACAATTCACGGTCGGAATACTGTTCGGGTCGGCTGGGATCAGGTGCGGGCGCAGCTGGCGGACAGCAGCGACAAGATTGAAGTCATCACTGCAAACGGGAAGAACAAGACTGATATTGAATACGATACCTACAAGAAGACCGGTCGGTCCCTCATTGCCATCGGTGGTGACAAGCTTTCCCGCGGCCTGACCTTGGAAGGCCTTTCTGTCAGCTACTTCCTGCGAATTTCCCGCCAGTATGACAGTCTACTGCAGATGGGTCGCTGGTTCGGGTATCGCCGAGGTTTTGCTGACCTGTGCCGCCTGTATACGACAGCGGATATGGAGGACTGGTTCCGCTACGTCGCCACGGCGCAGAAGGAGCTGCGTGCTCAGTTCTTCGACATGGCCCTCACCAAGGCAACGCCGAAGGACTTTGGTCTGAAAGTCGCTGTTCACGATGTTCTCGAAATCACCGCCAAGAACAAGCAGCGTCACACGGAGCTTCGCCAGAGCAGTTATGCCGGCGAGGGCAAGGTGCAGACGGTCATGTTCCGGGATCGCCCGACCATTGATCGCAATGCTGCCGTGACCGATGACTTTATCCGCAGCCTCGGAAACGGCACAGATAACCCGCCTCGTCCGGGGCCTGGAGGCAGTAAGGCGCAAGGAACCCTCTGGACGGGCGTTCCCGGACGGGAGATCGCTGAATACCTCAGAAACCTGACATTTCCGTCGGAGAGCCTGCAGGTCGATGGCAACAAGCTCGCCGCCTACATTACCGATCAGCTGGCCATGAACGAGCTTACGGACTGGACTGTGTACTTGGCCACTGGCCAGGAAAAGGAAGTGGAAATCGCTGGACGCCGCAGAAAATGCATCCTCCGTACACCACGGGAGCCCAGAGACGGAAAGGTCCTGCCGGACGACCGTTTCATCATTGGCACAGCCCTGAGTCCGCTCGATCAGGCAATCGACCTGACTGACGCAGAGTTCGCTGCGGCGCTCGAACGGACGAGGCAGGAGCGGCTGTCACGCAAAAAGCCGCCAACGGATGTCCCTTCGGGCGAATTCATCCGCAAGGTCCGTGGTGCGCGGCCAAAGAACGGCCTGCTGATCATCTATCCGATCGACCCTGACAAGGCGAACGTCGAGCCGACGGACAGACCGGTCATAAGCGTTGTCGTCAGCTTCCCTGACAGTGACGCTGCTGATGACCGCGTATACCGGATCAACAGCGTTCAGCAGCGTGAGGAGTCATGAACTGGCTCGACGCGCTGACCGACGCCTGGAAAGAGCTTGCGGAGACTGCTCCAGTATCGCGGCAGTACCGTAGCAAGCTGATTTCCAAGGATGTCGTATTGGAGATCAGGGCAGCTAGACGCGCGGTAGATGATGCACCTTGTCTCCTTCTCCAGACTGCTCTGCCTCGGGAAGCGCTGTTTGAACTGAGCGGCATGCGCCTCAGTATTGAACCCGACGATACGGGACCGCTTCTTGTCCTTTCTCTTGAGGACAGCAGCAGAAGCGATCTCTTTTCCACTATCTGCGCCGATGTTGTCGCGGCAGCTGCCGTGACCAATGCAAACGAGGCACTCGATCAGTTTCTGGCCCGCCTTGACGCTTGGCGCCAATTCCTGCGCGATCGACGGGACGGGCTGACCCGGGCGGAGACGATAGGGCTCATTGGAGAACTCGCAGTCCTGGAACGCCTGCTGGCAACCAATCCTCAAAGCCTTGCTTCATGGCGGTCGCCGGTTGACGGGTTGCATGACTTCGAGACCAACGGCCATGCCCTTGAGGTGAAGACCGGCCTCGGGCCATCGTCAACCATAACGATTTCCAGGCTTGATCAGCTCGAACTGAGCGGTCTCCGTCAGCTCGATCTTCTGCATGTCAGGCTTGTCGAAGCGCCTGAGGGTCGTTCCCTTCGCGACATCATCCTGGCCATAAACGACTTGCTTCCCGAGGATCTGAGCCGGCGCAGTTTCGAGAACGCACTCCTCCGCCGTGGCCTGCTCCCTGGAGACGACAACGCACGGTCTGCCCCGAAGGCCCAGCTTCGCACAATCGATACATACGGGGTATCCGACGGATTTCCGCGGCTCGTCCGCTCAGTTCTTCCAGTCGCCATTACTGATGCCACGTATACGCTCGATGTTCGCGCCCTCTCTGCCTTTGCCTCGGAGACGGCTGCTGTCCTTGATGCGTTCTGTCAAGGAGACTTTTCATGACCGATGATGCAGTCGTTGAATTCTTGCAGGAACTGCAAGCCGATGTCGAGGAAGGCCTTTCGACGGACGCGCCATTTTCTCAGGAAGTATTTACCCGCCTCGTCCTGGAGCGCCTTGAAGAGGCCGGTCACCTTGAAGCAACGTTTCCGCTCTATCAGGAAGGCCGCGTGCGAAATGCGACCTATCGTATCGACGGCTATGCCTATGACGACGAACGCTCGCGCCTTGACCTCTTCACCACGATCTATCTGGGCGATCTTCCGCCCGCAAAGCTTCCAAATGCCGATGTTACGAAAGCTCTTGAGCGGGCGTTGCGGTTCGCAAGTGCGTGCGTTGATGGACTTGCCTCTCAGCTGGAACCTGCGAACACGGATGCGAGTGACCTCGCAAGGCTGATAGAGACTGAAGCCCCAAATCTTTCTGCCATTCGTATCGTTCTGCTAACGGATGGCATAGTCGGCAGCATTGCCCCGCCGACCGAATGGCGTGGCAAGCCTCTGGAGTTTGAAGCCTATGACGCCGTCCGGCTGTTTCGCGTTCTCGGGCAGGGCGAGACCCGTGCCGATATTGCCGTCGATCTGGTGGCTCTGACGGGTAAAGGCATTTCATGCCTTCACGTCCCGGCGCAGAACGATGACTATGACGCCTACTTGGCGGTACTGACCGGTGATGTCCTTTCCCAGGTCTATGAGCGTTATGGGGTGCGGCTTCTTGAGCTGAACGTAAGAGCATTTCTTGGCTTGCAGGGGCGCAAGAGCGTCAACGCGGAGCTGCGGCGAACGATCGCCGATCAGCCCTCCATGTTCCTCGCGTTCAATAATGGAATAGTGGCAACGGTTGATGACCTTGATGTTGTAGCCAACGGCGCGGGCGGGCTGGAGATTCGTTCGCTCAAAGGCCTTCAGATCGTCAATGGCGGCCAGACGACCGCTTCGCTCCATCGAGCCAAGCGCAAGGATAGCCTGAGCCTCGAGCATGTCTCTGTTCCGGTGAAAATTATCAAGGTCGGGGGCGCCGACCTGAGCGAAATGGTTTCGTCGATTTCCAGAGCTGCAAATCGTCAGAATACTGTCCAGCTGGCAGACTTCTCGGCAAACGACCCGTTCCATCAGCAGATTGAGACCCTTGCCAACACGACGTGGCTGGATGACGGAAAGGGCCGCTGGTTCTACGAGCGTGCGCGAGGGTCTTATCTGGCCGCGGAGCAGAAGGCTGCTCTCCGGAAGACTGATCAAAAGGCTTTCCGTCAGCAGACACCGAAGCAGCGACGTCTGAGCAAGCTCGACGTTGCGCGCTACCTCAGTGCCTGGTCTGGCCTGCCAGACAAAGTCTGTCTCGGTGGTCAGAAGAACTTCCAGAACTTCATGCAACGACTGAAGGATCAGCCGCCTCCGCCGCCGGATCAGGCTTGGTTCAAGCGCCTGATTGCGATCGCGGTTGTCTACCGCGCAGCTGAAAAGAAAATCAGGAGCATGAAGTTTCCGGCGTATGGCGCACAGATAACAGCTTACGTCGTTGCAGGGCTCTCGCAGCGCACGGGTGGTCGCATCGACTTCGACAGGCTCTGGTCGAAGCAGGCCATAAGTCCCGTCCTGGAGCAGATGATTGCGGAATGGGCATCCCAGCTCGACGCTTCAATGCGCGCGTCCGCTGGCCAGAAAAATCCGAGCGAATGGTTCAAAAAAGCAGATTGCTGGAAGGACATTCAGAATCAGCTTCCCGCTCTCTCGAACCCATTGCCGCCCGAGTTGTCATTTGAGAAAGCGGATGGCAGCGCGGACGGTGTCAGCATGATGCCTGCGACCGGCTCGCACTCTGTTGCAGATTACGAGCGCATCGCTCTTTGCATGCGAATTCCCAGCTCGGTCTGGCTGGAAGTTGCAGAACGGGGGCAGAGCACCGGGACAATCCATTGGAAGGTCGCAGGCATATGCCGCACGCTCGCAGGATACGCGGCAGGAGGCTGGGAACGGAAGCCTTCAGTAAGGCAGGCAAAACCCGCGCTTGAAGCCATTTTTGCAGTGGAGCGTGCGGGCCTGATCAAGACCGTCACCATCGACAGTTCGACGAGTGCGCAAACGGATCAAACCTGATCTTCTAACGGAAATTCTTCATTAAGCCACGACCGTACAGCTTCCGGACTTCCACGGCCATTCCGGCGAAGAAGATTGCATATATCTTGCGCTGCAATCACGAGAATAGGATGCTGGTCTTCTTTGATTTCCTTGTAGGCCTGCAGGTCGACGCACGAGGTCGTAACTACGACACCGAATTGTCGGTGACGAAGCCTCGATATCAGCCTTGACATGTCCTTGACCCCCACCGCGGTTGGTGGCGTGTAACATTTCGCCTCAAGCGCAAAGTCCACGAGGATAGCGCTTGGACCGGAGCCGACGCGGAGTTGGCCAACAGCATCGCGTCCCCCATCCCGTGAGGGCCTTGTTACGTCCAGCTCGGCGATGTCAGGCACATCAGGCGGGCAAGCGCCGCTGCGCAGTGTTCAAAGGCGTGGGGCCGACCTTTGAAATGGGTGCGAACGGCCTCGATCATCGCTTGGCCCTCCTTGTCTGCGGGCAGCTGTTCGGCACGGCTTCGGTATTCCAACGTTCTCGCGGCGACGAGGGCTTTTCTTCGGCCTGTCTGTCTCCAGGCGCTCCACGCCTGCGGTGCAAGCGCGTGGTTTGGCTGCCCATTGATGAGACTGTCAATCCACTCCCGGGAAATTCGAGCGGCGTCCAGCACCGTAAAGCGCGCCCGATAATTCTGAAAACGTTCGCCTTTGATATTGCGCCAGATCGCGACGAGCTCCTCGGAGGCATCCAAGTCGCTTGCACCGGGCACCGCCAAGCCGAGGAACCGGACATCGCGGGCTACTCCAGCGTTCGCAAAAAGGAAAATTGGGGGAACATTCTTCCTTCCCTGGACGCCAGCTCTGCTGTCTTCAAAGATCGTCTTCAAAATAAGATTGCCGTCACGGCCAGTATCATGGAGGTCCCGCCCCGGCTTCTTGTTGTCGCCGAAGTACGTGAAAATGCCGGTCTCGGGATCAAGAGCGTCCGGCCAGTCTGGATCGTTCATGCTTGTCGTAAGGACAAGCAGCTCCAGCTTGCCCTTTACCTTGCCCCAGTAGCGAAATCCGCCTTGGCTATCGACGCGCATCAGCTTAGGCAGCGGGTCATCTCCGGCGTTACCTTTGCGCCCACCCTGATAAATCGCATCAACTATCAGATCAGATCCACTTAGAGCCTCTGCTGGAATCGCTTTCATAATGCCCTCCGCCCGAAGATTGAAATGTTTCGTCGGGGCTGTCGAGAGTTGCGTGCATTGTCATAAATCGAGCTTGGCGCATGTCTCACGGCACCGGGCTCTACTCGCTTCGCTCGCCAAGCCGCGCTTTGCTTCGTCTCGGCCCTTCGGGTGACGATCCCTCGCGCATTCATATTGCGCCGCTCGCCGGAGGCAGTCGGTCCCGCGTCCCGCGATTCGGCGGCGCTATGCTGACGCTCCTGCGGCTGCCTTAATTTCCGGTCTCGCGGCCGCAGTCGTCCCGCGCCGGCAGGCGCTCCTGCGGCTGCATTTTGCACGGATTGAAGAGGGGCCTGCGGCCCCCCAGCCGTCAAGGCGACCCTTCGGGCGCACCTTCGGCGCGGCCTTGACGCCAGCCCCCCCGCTCATTGCCGCTGGGCTAGCGGTTTGCAAGGCAAACCTGCTTCAACGAAACGCATCGATAGGTGCATCCAGCGCCGTCACCGCACGGTCATTGCGCTGCGCAAATCCGCACCGTGCCTTCTCTGATTGCTGCATTCGCTCATGGCAGCTTCCGTTCCGCTTCTCACAATGGTCTTCCATTCCAACCCAGCTACGCTTCGGCCTTTGAATGCTGGGGAACTTACCGGGCCCGGCCGCCGGATCAACGCGGCTCGCTTCCGCCGCTCCTTCGTCGCGTTGTGCAGCTCCGCCCCCAAGGCGTGCGCGAGCGCACGGCGTATGACCGTCGTCCTTATCGTCCCGGTGTGGTCGTCCCCATCAAGGCCGGGCGTGGTGCCGGGCCAAAACAGAATGGAGACTGACATGAAAAACACAAACGAAGGCAAACGCCCCTCTCACGCCATCTGGCAGGTGATCGGCCAAGGTGAACAAGCGCGGTGGATCCGCGTCGGGGCCGCCTGGACCAATCGCGACGGCAAGGGCTTCACCCTGAAATTCGATGCATATCCCGTCGCGGGCCGCACCGTGATCCGTGAATTCACGGACGGCAACGAGGCCAACGGGGGTCAGCAATGACCCCCGCTTCGGGCCGCGAAGGATGGCGGGAAACCGCCATCCTTACCTTGAAGGACATCGAAAGCATCGGCCGCATGATGGGCTGGGACGAAATCGATGTCTGGGCCGTGTGGCTATTGGCGCGGCGCTGCCAGCGTGACAACGGCCCGAGCGCCATTGGATCACCACAGCAGCCAGCTTAACGGCACGCCTGTTATGACTGCACCGAATGCCAGCAGAAAGACGATGCCGATCCTGTCTTCAATGAAATATTTACGTTGCCATCGCCAAGCATCGCGTAGGGCTTGCTGATGGCTTTCGTACTGGCGGCACGCTTCCTCATACGCAGCCTGCTCCTGCCTGCGCCGTTGTTCGTGCGCCATCATTAGTTTCAGCCTGCTTTCCATGATATCGCGCAAGCGCGCGCGATCTTCCGCCTTTTCCTTTTCCATTCGTTCTTCGGCGAGGAAATCCTCGATTTGGGGCAAGGTCATAGGAGCCTCATGGTCTGGATGACGGTCGAAAAAACCGAGAAACACGCGCTCGGCGAAGTAGAAGCAGCGCCGCAGCCGGATCGGCTGATGACCCGATACGAGCGCCAGCGCGGCAGGATCGTCGTGCCGGTCCCCGAATTCACGGCCGACTTCGTCGGGCGATAGAAGGGCCCGCTTGTGAAGCGTCTCCGACCGGCCGTTGCTCCTGGACTCGCTGGCGCCGCGCGTGAGCCCTTCCGTGTCCGACCCGGATCGCGAGACACCCCAAGTCTTCGACGAAGAAAGGGTGTGGCTGGAATTTGCTCCCCCTTGCGCCGAGGAGCCCGTTGTAAAACTGCTGCTTTCGCTGGTCGATTCCGACAGAGTCAGGCCTTTCGTGGTGCTGGTGCTGACGGACGACGACGTGCCCTCGGTTTCGCTGGCATTGCGCACCATTCGGATGACTTCGCCTTCCCCGATCAACTTCGACACGTATTGCCGCGTGAAGTCGTCGTCGTTGTTGAAGAACAGCTTGATCCCGGAATTCGCGACGAAGGTTTCCCAATTGTCGCGATATAAATCCTTGAGCTGCACAAGCGTCTGCACCGCGAACAGGAATTTGACGCCGAATCCTGCCATCTGCGCCGCCGCGTTCTCGACGACGCGCATGCGCTTGAGCGCCGCAAACTCGTCCAGAACCATCAGCACGCGATGATCGCGCGCTGGCCGATGGCGGACGCGCTCCATTTCCGTGATGGTCAGTGTCGTGATCATTCGCAGCCATCTGGCATGCGTCTCCATGAAACGCTGCGGAAGACAGATATAAAGCGTCGTTCCGGCCGGATCGGTTTTCAACTCGCTCAAGGAGAAGTCGGACTTGGAAAGGCAGCGCTTCATGCCCGGACTTTCGATGAAATCCGTGTTCGTACAGGCAACCTGGGCGATGCACGCAAAAGTGCGTTCGCCCTTCTTTTCGAGATTGCCGAGCATCTCGCCGGCATCCGCCACCACGCCGCCGAACGCCTTGTTCTTCTTCATGTCGCGGAACAGCAACGAAAGCCCCGAGGGCGCTTTTTTCTTACCCGTCAGCCCGGCGATGGCTTTTGCCCGCGCATCCCCCGCAAGCAACAGCCGCCGCACGGTCACGAGATTGCGCTCGTGCGGCAGATAGTTCGGCGAGCTGACCACATGCAGGATGATGGCCTTGAGCAACGTCCGCGCAGATTCTTCCCAGTACGGATCGTTGCTCGATTCCGACACTACGAGCGCGTCGGCGATCCGCGCCGCATCGTCGATGGATTCCTCCCGCTGCGGGTCGAGCATGTCGAGCGGATTGAAGCTGACCTTCGCGTCCGAAAAGTCGTCCTCGTCCGTTCTCACTTCATTAAACGGATCGAGAATGCGAATTTTCTGGTTCAGCCAAGCCTGGCAATAGCGGGAGCCCCGGCCACGGGCGCGCGCCGTGACCATGGCATTCTCGCCCTTCGGGTCGATGACCACGGCCGAGCCGAACCAGGAAATCAGGTTCGGAATGATGACCGATGCGCCTTTGCCGCCGCGCGTGCCGCTGCAAAGCAGCACATGCCGGTCATCGTTGAAACCGACGGGCGTGCCGTCCTGCAATCGACCCAGCCAGAAATCCCCGGGCCGGAATTCCATGATCGCCGATAGCGGCGAGCGATGCCACGCCGCCGTCGCCAGCTTCACGACCGGCCGTGTTAGCTTATGAACGACTTCGTTCATGTTCGATACTCCTGCTGCTACCTTGGTTCGGGTTCGTGGCCGCGTCGGCGGTGGTGCTGTTCGCGCACGGGCTCCTCTTCGGCCCGATCGCGCAAGAGGCTCGCGATCTGAGCGGCCAGCCGCATGCGATCCTGCCGGTGGCGGGATTGCATCGCGTCGATCCGCGACTGGAGCGCGACGCGCTCCTTCCTCTGTTCGCCGTACACTTCTTCGCGCTGGTTGCGGTCGCGCCGGTAGCTTTGGAAGGCTTCTCGTTCGTTTTCCCGGCGAACTTGGAACAACCGCCCGGTCAGGACATCGAGCACCTTGCCGACACCCGTCCGCAGCTTGTTCGCGCGGGTGCGGTTTCGTCGGCCCAGCGCTTGGCCAGGCCCTTTTCCTGCCGCTCCCGCTCGAAGCGATGGAATTCGACCATCGTCTTGCGCTCGTCGAGCAACGGTTTCAGCTCTTCCTGCTTTTCCTGGCGATCCTGTTCGAGGAAGCCGCGAATGCGTCTAGTCAGGTCTTTCTTCAGCCGCGCCTTCACATCGTCGACGGCCGGGAG
>JAEWHY010000535.1 GCA_023387555.1 Pseudomonadota bacterium | reverse complement strand
TGGTAATATTGCGGATCGAACTCCTTCGCGAAACCGATGATTTCAGCCTCGGATACGGTGCGGCTCTTGGTTTCGAACCGCTGTCCGGGCTTCAGATCGTCCAGATACAAGCTCATAGGCAAATTCCCGTTTTCTGAAGTCGTCATGCCCGGCTTTGCGCCGCGCGTCCATGGCTAGATTATCCGGAAAGCCGCGGGTATTGGCGATGCTAAAATATTCGAATCCGCATTTGATTTTTCTTGCGCGTTTGCTACCGTTTAAAAAACGGGAGGATAGCCATGCTCGATCTACCGCGCGCTGATCACGTCGGAAGCCTGCTGCGGCCGGACGGGCTGAAGAAGGCGCATCGTGCCCATATGGAGAAGACGATCGACGACGCCGCTCTGGAACGGGTGGTCGCGGACTGCATCACGGATGCGGCGCGGCATGAAGAGGCGGCGGACCTGCGCTTCGTCACCGATGGTGAATTTCGCCGCGGCTCCTGGTTTCTCGGTTTTGTCCAGGCGCTCGACGGCATCGAACTGAAGAAGGCCGAACTGATGTTCCGGCTGGGCGGGCACGAGGCCACCTGGTTTGGCCCGGCGGTTACCGGCCGGCTGAGCCGCAAGCGCCCGATCGTGGTCGATGACTATCGATTTCTCGCGGGCATTACGACGCGGACACCCAAGGTCACGCTGCCCACGCCCAGCATCCTGCATTTCTTCGGCGGCAAGGAAGGCATGGACCCGGCGTGCTACGGCGACAGGAACGCTTTCGCCGACGACCTGTGTGCCGTCTACCGCCAGGAGATCAGCGAACTTTACCAGGCCGGATGCCGTGTCGTGCAGCTCGATGAAGTCGCGCTGGCGCTGCTCTGCGACGAGAATATCCGCGCCTCCCTCAAGGCTGCCGGCGAGGATCCTGAGAAACTGGCCAGCTTCTATTTCGACATGATTGCGCTGGCGCTGAAGGACAAACCCGCCGATCTCACCGTGCTGGTCCATTTGTGCCGGGGCAACTACAAGGGCCATTGGATGGGCCAGGGCGGCTATGACCCGATTGCGGAGCGGCTGTTTTCCGAGCCGGGCATCGATGGCTATCTGCTCGAATATGACAGTGAACGAGCGGGCAGCTTCGCACCGCTGCGGTTTCTTACGAAGGGCAAGCGCGCCTATCTCGGCCTCGTGAGCACCAAGACCGGGGCGCTGGAAAGCGTGGATCAGCTTCGAAGCCGCCTCGATGAAGCATTCAAGCATGCCCCGGAGGACCGGCTGGGCGTCAGCCCGCAATGCGGCTTCGCCTCCAGCGTCGGCGGCAACCCGATTACCGAGGCCGAACAATGGGCGAAGCTTGGGCGCGTCACGGAGCTTGCCCGCGCGGTGTGGGGAACGAACTGAGCGCGGCCCGCGCGGCGCCGGGGGAGTCAATTCCACCATCGTCAGGATGGAATTTGCAGCCGCCTCTCGGGTTAACTCGAGATGGCGCTGGCCGGAGCATCGCAATCTCTTTTTGGATTTTCAGGTGCGAACATCGACCGCAGGAAAGCCCCTGACTGCCAGACGCAGCGAACGCGCAGCGGCCGAGCCACGGACGCCAAGCCCGCACGTCAAGCAGAAGCAGGATCGGCGCCGCCAGGCCATTCTCGATGCCGCCGCGCAGGTCTTCGCAGAGCGCGGCTATTTCAACGCCACCATGAAGGACATCGCCGACCGGCTCGGCATGCGGCCGGCGAGCCTCTACCACTACTACCCGTCGAAAGAGACGGCGCTGGAGGAGATGTGCCGCGTCAGCGGCATTGAGTTCTGCGAACGCCTCCGCGCCATTATCGCCAAAGGCGGACCGGCAGCCACGATGGTGCGGTCCGGCATGCTCGCGCATCTGACCAGCGAGCGCCGCGCCTATGTCGAGAATTTCGTTTTCTCGCGCCGTAACCTGCCGGCCGGTGTCGTCAAGGAGCTCAACACGCTCGCCCGCGCCTATCGCCAGCTCTGGAAGAAGATATTCATCCATGGCGCCGAGCGCGGCGAATGGCGCCCTGATCTGGATGCGGACGTCGCGGCAGATGCCGTCCTCGCCCTGTGCAACAGCGCGGCGACTACCCTGCCCCGCCGCAAGAATGCCGACGCCGATATCGCGCGGAAATGGATCGACCTGTTCCTGCAGGGCACGCGGAAGCGGTAAGCCTTAGTCCAACGCTGCCCCGCGTTCGGGCTACGATCCCCTGCTATTTGCCCGCAATCTCCACGCGCTCAGGATGGGCCATAAGATAGCGCCCCTGTGCATCGACGCCGAGGGTGTGGATATAGAACGCCGTCGTATCGCCGTCGCGCGCTTCCATCACCGGCGAAGGCGCGGATACGATCACGAGCCGCCCGCATCGCCCGATCCAGTCGATGTGCCGATGTCCATGCATCACGATGGCGCGCCGGCTGAGCCGCTGCACCTCCCGAACGAACCATGAGCCGTTGATCAGCGCGGTCCCGATCCGCTCGGACAGCGCCAGCGCGCGCGTCGGATATTCGACCAGGTGATGATGCAGAGCGATGATCCATTGCGCCTTCGGGTATTGCCGCGCCACCGTGTGCATCGCCCGCGACTGCTCCGCTGACATCAGGCCGAGCGCATTGGTGAAGGAGAAATGCGTGAGCGCGGTCGAGTTCAGGAGGATGATTCCCAGCCCATCCTCGGTGTCGGGCGGCAGCACCACCGGAAACGCCTCGGCCCAGACCCGCGCGAGCTTTGCAGACAGACGTATTGTGCCGGTATCGGCGAAGGTCGCCATGTCCTCGGAATAGGGAGCAAGGGCTTCGCTCAGGGTTTTTCCAAGGCGCCGGCGATCCAGGTCAACGACATGGGTGCGCGCCCCCTGGACCGCGCAAATGCCGGACAACGCACGCATCTCGCGCAACCGGCGGCCCGGGCTGGTCGGGAAGTCGAGCTTCGCCGGATTGGAGCGATCAACCACGTTGATATCGTGATTGCCCGGAAGGATCAGCGTGCGCTCCCGCAACGCCGGATGGCGCAGAAGCGCCGCGAAAAACTCCGCCCACTCCGCCGAGCGGCCAGCGTCGGTGATGTCGCCGGTGATCAGGATATGGTCGAGCGGCTTTTGCGCATGCAATTCATCGAGTCGCGTCAGCAGCCGTTCGAGCCTGTCGTTGCCGCGTGCGCCGAGGCGGCCGCTTTCCAGCCGGAACCCGAAACGCTCGCCAACGACATGCACGTCCGACAGATGCACCACGCGCCACGACCGCTTCAGCACCGCCGGATCGACGAAATCCGACCAGCCGCGCGGCTGGTCCATCGATGCGTCGGCAAGGCCCCATACGAAGGTCACCGCGGTGCAATAGGCGAACAGGATCACGCCGGCATTAGCCAGCGCCGGGACGATCAGAGTGACGGGTGACAGAAGATCGGCGAATTGAGCGTTCCAGCGCGTGTACGGCCCGATCAACCAGATGATAAACAGCGAGATCACGCACAGCACAAGGCCCGCGGCCGCCGCACTGAAGGCACGGAGCCGCGCCCGGCTCGCTTCGTCCAGCCAGCGCCCAAGCGCGAGCTCTGCAAAATGCCGGATCGTTTCGCGGAACAGCGCGTAGAGCGGCTGCACCGCCATGGCGTTCAGCGCCCAGAATGCCTGCTCCGCGACCCGGAATATGGTGCGCCCTCCAAACCAGCCGACGGCAAGCACCACGAGGATCAGCGCGAAGGTCAGGAGCCCGCCATAGGTCGAGCCGGCGGTCCGGGAGAACGTGTGAAGCCAGGCCGAACCGATCAGCGGGGTGAGGCCGAGCAGAAAGCACGGCAGCGCCACCAGCAGGAGCCACGCCGCGACGAGTTTCGGCAGGCTGATCTCGACCAGCAGCGTGCCCGCAAGGGAGAGCAGCGAGCGGCCCTTGGTGCTGGAGGAATCGTCCTCGATATCGCCCTTTCGTGGATCGAGCAGCGGAGTCATCCGGCCTCGCGTCGATACATCGCCCCAATCAGGCCGGCGCGGCTTGCGACACCCGGCGCCTGGGGGCATCGGGGCATGTTACACACGACCATTACGGCCTGTGTCGCATCGGGACAAGGAAAATGCCGACAGCCTGGTCCCCCCCCCACGAACGACGACCCAGCCAACCTCGCTAGCTGGCCTCACCGCTTCAGGTGGCTGCCAAGCGACGCATTCAGTTTCTCGAAATGATCACCGATGTCCTGACGCAGGGCTTCGAGCGAACCGAAGCTGTCATTCAGCGCAGCAATCCGCTGTTCAAGCTCGGTCTTGCGCTTCGACAGCCGGTCGAGCCGCTCGCCGATCGCCTCCTCGTCATGCTTTTCGAGCGAAACCAGGGTCGCATCGAGCAGTCTCTGCAGCTCCGCCACCTCGGTGTGCCGGGACTTGAGCCCTGAATCCACGTTGCGCAACGGCTCCGTATTGCTTTGCAACTGACTTGTGTGATCCCGCAGCTGCTCGAATTTCGCGAAGATCGCCTCGAGTGTCTGGAGGCGCGTTTGAGCGCGATTGAGAAACGCCTCCGCCTCCTCCAGGCGCTTGTCGACGCCCTTCCCGGTTTCGTCCTTTTCCAGTTCTGCCAGTGCGCGATCGATCAGTCCCTGACGCTCCTTGACTTCGTTGAGCATCGGCTCGACGACGCGGCGCTTTTCGGAGACCGAACCCAATTGGGACCGCAGCGCCTGCTGGCGGCGCCGGATTTCGTCGATCCGGCTCTGCAGATCGACCGCGGAATTTTGCGCCGACTGCTGGGCGGTCTGCACCTCGGCCTGCCCCAATCGCTTCTGAACGTCGTCGATCGTGGAGACGGGGTCGGTGCCGATGAGGTGGCGCACCGCGGCATCGGCGCCATTCTGCTCATCGGCTGCGCCAGATGTGGCGTCGCGCAGCCCCGTCATCCGATTCTGGAGGATTTCGAGGGCACTGGCCTGCCGGACGATCCTGGCGGATTGCCAGATCGCGACCACCAGCAGGACCATTACAACGACCACGATGGCGGCGACCGCGAGCTGCTGCCCGACCGGCCATCCACGAACAATGTTGGCCACATCGCTCGGCGCAATTCCTAGACTTTTCTGAAGGGCAATCAGCGCCCCGACGAGAAGCGCAATGCTGGCAATGAGAAGAAGGCGCATTCTGAAATCCCTCGGGTCAAAAACATCCCGCGAACACAATTGCGGGCCCCTCCAAGGGCAAAATTCACGCCGCGGCGCAAGGGCCCGCCGTTCAAATTTACCACTTGCAAAGTGTCCGATTGCCGCACGAGCCCATCCCGGCACGCAAAAAACGGCCAGCACAATCGTGAGGCCGTGCCACTCCTGAGAGGGAGCTACTCGGCCCGGATGGGCAGCGAACGATCGTCCTCGCGCCGATCAATCGCCAGCGCCGCACATGCGGGACATGGAATGCGATCCGACAGATGGCAGGGAGTGAATTACTGAACGATGCGCCGGCATGGGCCGCGGAATAAACCAGCCGGTAGCGGTGTTTCCGCCTTTATCCGGTCGTTCACGCGCTTTTGCGACATTCGCCCAGGCAATGATTTTAAGCGAAACGTCGCTTTGCGCTGCGACAAATACCATCCGTATCGACCCGCACCCGCGCTTTCGAATAATTCAAAACACGGTATAGTTGTTGGCCCAATGCGCGTCCGTAAGCCGCGCAATAAACACGCTGGAGGAGTCCATGGCGCGACTGACCATCAATGGCCAGGCACATAATGTTGACGTCGAGGCCGACACGCCCCTGTTGTGGGTACTTCGCGACAATGTCGGCCTGACAGGCACCAAATACGGATGCGGCATCGCACAATGCGGCGCCTGCACGGTTCATATCGACGGATTGGGCGCGGTACGCTCCTGCAGCTTCCCGGTGAGCGAAGCCGAAGGCAAATCGATCACCACCATTGAAGGGCTCGCGCAGAACGGCGCGCTGCACAAGGTGCAGAAAGCCTGGATCGATAACGACGTCCCGCAATGCGGCTATTGCCAGTCCGGGATGATCATGGCGGTCGCTCAGCTTCTCAAGGACAATCCGAAGCCGACCGATGAGGACATCGACCGCGAGATCACCAATATCTGCCGGTGCGGCACCTTCCAGCAGGTCCGCGAAGCCATTCATCAAGCGGCCAAGGCGTGAGGGAGGTGATCATGAATTACGCTCCGAACATCAATCGTCGCAAATTCATCATTGGCAGCGCCGCAGTGGGTGGCGGTCTCGCCATCGGCTTCCAGCTCTCGCAAGGACCAGCACCTGCCGCCGCTTCGACCGCCTCTGGTCCGGAACTCGGTGTGTGGGTCGTGATCAAACCGGACGACACCGTGGTGATCCGGATGGTGCGCTCCGAAATGGGTCAGGGCACGATCACCGGCCTCGCCCAGCTCGTGGCTGAGGAACTGGAATGCGACTGGTCGAAGATCGTCACCGAATATCCCACGCCCGGCCAGAGCGTTGCGCGCAAGCGGCCCTGGGGCGCATTCTCGACCGGCGGCAGCCGCGGCATCCGGACCTCGCATCAATACGTGCGTGAAGGCGGTGCGGCCGCACGCATGATGCTGCTACAGGCCGCCGCCAATGAGTGGAAAGTGCCGGTCGAGCAGTTGAAGGCCGAGAACAGCGTCATCAGCGGTCCCGGCGGCCGCAAGACGACCTTCGGCAAGGTCGCGGAGGCGGCATCGAAGCTGCCCGTTCCCGACAAGCCGAAGCTCAAGGACCCCAAGGACTGGAAGGTGATCGGCAAGGGCCTGAAGCGGCTGGACACCGCCGACAAGGTGACCGGCAAGCAGGTCTATGGCGCCGACTTCAAGCTGCCCGGCATGCTGAACGCCACCATCAAGGAATGCCCGGTGTTCGGCGGCAAGGTGAAGAGCTTCGATGCCGCCAAGGTCAAAGGCATGCCCGGCGTCAAGCATGTGCTGCAGGTCGGCGACAGCGCCGTCGCGGTCGTGGCCGACACCTGGTGGCACGCCAAGACGGCGCTCGACGCGCTTCCGATCGTCTGGGACGAAGGCCCGAACGCCAAGATCTCGAGCGACGATATCGCCACGATCCTGAAACGCGGGCTCGATGCCGAGCAGGCGTTCGTCGGCAACAGCAACGGCGACGTCAAGGCCGCCCTTGCCGGGGCTGCGAAGAAGATCGAGGCGGTCTATTCCACACCGTACCAGAACCACGCGCCGATGGAGCCGATGAACGCCACGGCGCTCTACACGGCGGACAAATGCGAGGTCTGGGTGCCGACCCAGGACGGCGAATCTTCCTTCGCCGCGGTGATGGCCTCATCCGGATTGCCGGCCGACAAATGCGACGTCCACCGGATCAGCGTGATCGGCGGCGGCTTTGGCCGGCGCAGCGGCCTGCATCAGGATTACGTCCACCAGGTCGTCAAGCTCGCCAAGCAGATCCCCGGCACGCCGGTGAAGATGCTCTGGTCGCGCGAAGAGGACATGGCGCAGGGAC